>JASHZU010000060.1 GCA_030042375.1 Verrucomicrobiia bacterium | reverse complement strand
AACAGGGCTGCGACCAGGACGCTGGGGCCTAAAAGCCCGGTCATGCGCCTGAGTAAAATAAACAGGAGCACAACATTTACGGAATGCAGCAGAATATTGGTAAGGTGATGTCCGCCGGCGAACAGGTGATAAACCGAACAATCCGCCATGTGCGACATCACTGTAAGAGGATGCCAGTTGGCCGCGACGTTGGCCGCAAGCGCCCATTTAATGCCGCCCCAGGTGAGGCCTTTAATCACCTCCGGATTTTGATAAACGTACAACTGATCGTCATAATTGACGAAAGGGAAAGTGGTGACCGGCCAATATAAAGCCATCGTGGAGACAAACAGGACAGCGCCGGCAATCCAATGATACCGCTTCTCCATAGTAAATTCCCGTCAACAATAGCTGCAACTTTTGCAATTTGATGCTGTTAACGGTCAACTTTCATGCGGGAATTGTCTCATCCAGTCAACGACAATCAGGAAACCATTGTAAGGATGGTGGAGGCGGCGGGAGTTGAACCCGCTCACGCCTGGTTGACTTTCACTCAAAAACCAACTGTTTTCGAAGAATTCAGTACTTTTTGGCGCCATGGGGAAAACTTTTTTGTGAAGCAAGATGAAACCGCAAATGTTTCAAGTGTTAGGAATCGTTAGGAAAATTCTGCCAGGTCGCTTCTCTCCGTCATCACCAGGCACATAAGGGATATTATTCTCAGCGCTTACTGAATTAATCATCATTGCGGCCAAGAAACAGCCTGTGAAAAAACGCAAATTTTTCCCCAAGGCTTATAATCATTGTTTTAGTTTGATCCTATTCGCGTCTCTTCCAGCCAGCTTCAAAGACGGTTTACTTTCAAAATTCACGCTCGGCTTTAACAACCGCGAATGCGAAGCGAACGTTAACAAGAAGAAATGGAAGCGTTGGGGGTACTTCCCGACAACCGTTTGAAGTTTCGAAAAGCGCCAGTCCCTTCCGGGACTGGCGCCAACATTGCCCTGCAAATTAAATTATAAATTATCCACAGATTTTACCGCGTCGTTGATAACTTAACAATAACGCTCCGCCAAGAGAAACCAATCCCAGTACGCCGGGTTCCGGGACAACCGTCAGATTGTTAAAGGCCACATCGCTGCCATTGCCTGCATCGTAATTGAACACATCTATTCCAATGAGGGATCCGTTAAATGTGCCGCTCCAACTGTCTGAACCCGCTACCGCACTATAGGTATCGGCACCCGTCACGGTGAAGGCGATATTAAATTCACTTTGATATTGATAACCCATGCTCCCGGCGCTTCCATAAGTGGTTCCTGCATCAGTATAATAATACCCGCTGCCGGTATAGGGAGCGCTGGCATCGGGTTCGCCACCGAAAATTCCAAATGTGATCGCGTTTCCAGAGCCGTTTAACAAGCTAACCCCGACTTGAGAATTAGGTGTGTCATCGACAGCCCGCATCTCAAAGTTGATGGAAACCGTTTGGCCGATGCTTAATGCCCCGCCGGCAAATGTATCAATGGCATCAACACTTCCGCTGGTTCCCGGGCCGCCAGAGCCAGGGTAGGTGTACTCCTGCCATCCTGAAAGAGTCTCACCGCTAAATGCCGTGCCTTCGTAGACTCCTTCACCGCCGCCAGAAACAGCGGGTGGGGTAAGAGTTACCGTCCAGACATTCACTGGATTATTATTTTGATCTACTCCGTCCGGTGTGCTGCCCGGAGATGCCGTTGCGGTATAGGAGAAGAGGTTGGAGGCATGAGCCAGCCCGGCCGCCCCCATCAGGCCAACAATGGTCAGAAGAATTTTTTTCATAACGGTCAATTTTCAGTTTAACTTCGCGATTCGATTTCCCTGGCAGGTTCTACCAGGAGGATGTAGCAATTTTACCCGAACCATGGGCCGATAATCCCCCTACTTTAGGGTGGGTATTCAATAAAATTGAATCTTTTTCAAAGCGATATATTTAAAAATAATATTTATTCAAATATCTGGGGTTGAGGCACATAAGATGTTCAAGAACCGCCGAAAAACGGCACGAAAAGCCGGATTCAAAATGCCCCTTACCGGCAAATTTTCTTTTATAATCCAACAGCGGAGTTTATCCCAAAAGAAGTCGTGGTTTTCCATTCTTCCCAATCATTGGCGATGGCGGCAGCTGAGTCGGTGGAAACATTGGGGGTGGTCGGCCAATAGGTGGGATCGTACCAACCCCAGCCGTCCGGAAGGAGTCCGTCCGTCGCCTTGTAGGCCCACATGGTCCAGTTGATCCCAGCGTTGTTGTAGTCGTTAATCGAGTAGTCGTAACAGGCAGCGCCATTACCCATGTCATTCCATTCGCCGATGTAATCAGGAATATTCCAGGAAAGGTGATTGTTAAAATCCGCAACCTGGTTGTCTGAACCGGTTTCGACCTGGTTGGTAGAGCCGCCGAATTGATATTCGTGCATGGAATAAACAATGTTGGTCCAGCCATAAACGGAAGGCGCGGGCAACATGCTCCAATCCCAGCTGCCAAACGTGCCTTCCATGATAACGATGTGATTTGAATCCGCGGCACGAACGGTGTTGTAGAGGCTATTGTAAGCTGCCCAAACGGCGGCGTTGCTGGGGGCATCGTCCGGTTCGTTGATCAAATCATAACCGGCCACGGCGGTATTGGTGCAATAATGGGACGCAATCTGCGTCCACATGTAGGCCGTTTCGCTCTGGTCAACACTGTTGGTCCAATAAGCGTTCACGTTCTGCTCGCCAGTGTCGTCGGACGTGCTTTGCCCGCCGACGACGCCATGCATGTCAATGACCACATAAATGCCCCGGGCTGCGCAGTTGGTGACCACCCAATCCAGTTCCGCAAATGCGTCTGTACGCCAGCCACTGCTGGTGGTGTTGGTGATCGAATAGAAGTTGCCCCACCAGACCGGAACGCGCACTAAATTGAAGCCGCCGTTGGTGATGTTATTGAGATCGTTCGTCGTAATCCAACTCGTCTGGTAAGTCCGGATGAGGGCTTGCTCGGTGGTGACACCGAAACGACTGTCCAACTCGCTGATAATGCTATAGGTATCTGGCAGACCGCCGCTGTCAGCGGGACACATCCATGGCTCCATGATAAACCAACCGCCTAAATTCAACCCCCGCAGTTCAACTACGGTGCCAACGGCATTTACGATATTTGTGCCACTGGTGTGCAAGAGCGTGAAGGACGGACCGTTGGTGGACATTTGGACCCGGTAGAAGCGGGCGCTTTGGCCGGGCAAATCATTGACCGTTAGAACCGAATTATTGCCCAGGACCGGGCCGCCTATGGGAATCCAGGCAAGGTCGGTTAAATGATTCTTGTATTCCACCTGGTAATAATAACCGGAAAAACTGGTGAACGAGATGGCAACATTGGTGCCGGCGCAAGTCGCATTCGCCATGAGTGGCGTGGCCTGGATTTGAAATCCGTCAATGTCACCTTCCGCCGAACCATTTCCAGTGTAGGTAATCACGAGGTTGCCGGAGCTGTCGGAAAAAACGGTGGGAAATTCCAAATAATCAACGCCGGCCACCAGGGTATTGTTGGTGCCGGTCCAGGTGCTACCCTGGGTATTACCATTGACGGTAAAATATGTGGTGCGACCGGCAGCACTGGAGTTGGCCGCATTGTAGACGACGAGGTTGTAGATGGAGTTTGGTGTCAGGCCGGAGAGCGAAACCGCTTGCGTGACACCGTCGTTATAGAGATAAGTTTCCATGAGTGCATTCCAGGGCGTCCCGGTAAAGGGAGTTGAGCCGCTGTAGTCGTACACATTATATCCCCCGCCAGCCGTGAAACTCATCACGAAAGGCGATGCGGTTCCATCAGTGTATTTAAGGGCGATGTTGGTTCCGCTACTGCCGCTAATGCCGTTCCATTGGTCCCCGGCTAAGCCGAGAACTGCGGCACCGGACATCGTCGGCCCAGGATTGGGGCCGCCCTCGCCAGCGCTGCTATTTTCGGTGAAATTAACGTCAATCAATTTGGCCTGGAGCAGGCCGGGAAGCGCGATAACGATGGCCGCCGCCATCGCCTTAAGCACAGGCTTTAAATCGAAACGCAGGGATGGGCGCAATAATTTCATTGGAGCGGATTATGGTTGAGGCGGCTTGTCGAGGACGCCGTTCAAAAAGTTTATCACCTGGGATTGAATTGCCGGCGTGGAAAAGAGCGGACCATCGTGCCCGGCCCCGGGCACAAGGATGAATTGATTCTTAAGGCCGAGCGCATCCATGGTTTGATGCAAACGCTGGCCCTGTACGGCCGGAACCAGGTCATCGTTGCTTCCATCCAGAATGAGGGTCGGAGCGCTGTCGGCGCTTAAATAATGAATCGGGCTGGCCACGGACAGCTTGTTTGCGGATTGATCCACCGGGGTTCCGAATAATTTTGCGCCGGCCTCCTGAAAAAGCCCGATACCTTTCTCTGCATGAATTGTCTGCAAGTCGTCCATTGCGTGGTTGAGATCAGTATAACCGAAAAAATCCAAAATCGCTAACGGCCTGATGAAAGGGTCGGCCCCAAAACTTTTCTCATGACGGGCCAGCCCCAGCAACAACGCCAGGTGTCCGCCCGCCGACGCACCGCCGATAATAAGCTCTTTGGAGTTCAACCCATAATCAGCTGCGTGGGCGACGATGAAGTTCAATGCCGCATTGCAGTCCTGAATTTGGGCCGGAAACTGGTCTTGCGGAGCAATGCGGTAATCAATGCTGGCGAGGGCGTAACCATGGCGGACAAGGTATTTAACATTGTCCCAGTCCTTAATGCCCATCATCCACGCGCCACCATGAATCCACACAATAAACGGAAGCGGTTTCCCGTCCGTAACTTGTGGAAGATAGAGATCAAAATTCTGGCGAGGCGTCGGGTTGGGAACGTAAGGGATATTTCTGGTCACGATGGCCGCGCCATAAGGGCTTGAAGCAGGCAGCACTTCAGAAGAAGCAGGAAGAACTAAAGTGGAGAGAGAGAAGGCGCCGGTTAAAAAAATCCGGCAGAAAGGTTTAATCACCGCGCTCATGGGACAGGAAATCATCCGGTAAATCAATGTATGGTTATGCCGGGAAATGTTCCGGGAGCCAACCACGCTCGACGCAATATCGGAAGTTCCATTCGGAATTTGATTCCAGTTTATAGCTCCAAAAAAACCAGCCGCGCGTATTTTCAAAACTCAACAACTGGGCGTCAGCATAAGCGCCATTGAGCAGATCGCCCTGAAATGATGACAAGTCTTCTGTCGCGGAGCCGGGCAAGGCCAGCGACCATTCTCCCACAAACGTCGGCAGTTCTTGCTGTTGCATCTGCTCAAGCGTCGCTTTGCGATTCAATGCAAAAACAATTTGTTCCTGCGCATTACG
>JASHZU010000452.1 GCA_030042375.1 Verrucomicrobiia bacterium | reverse complement strand
CAACCGATGGTCAGGAGAACGTCATGGATCACCGCGGCGATAGCGCCGATGGCGAAGGAAAATTCATAACGAAACGCGACATAAACCAGAATGCCAAACATGGCCATCAAGGCTGCAATCGCCGCAGATTGCCGAATGGCCAGGCCCACGGTCGAGCCCACTTCCTGTGACGCGAGCTCTGTGAAATGAGCCTCCGGAAAACTATTTTCCAGCGCGGTGGCCACCCTGGCCGATGAGCCGGTTGAAGAGGTGATGCGGAGGGTCTGGGCGCCGCCGCTGACGTCTGTTTGATACTGGATTTGGGCGTCTTTTTCACCAACCGTGGTCAGTTCTGAACGGAGTTTATCGACGTCCACTTTTTGCGAGAAGCTGAAGGTCGTGCTATCGCCACCAATGAAATCCACGCCGAAGAGGTTGTGCCCGCGCACCACACCGCCGTAAAGCACGGCGCCAATCCCAAAAAGCCAGGTCGCCACGAACAGAGGCGTCGCGATTTGCATGAAGTTCACTTTGGCGCTCCGGATGATGTGGAGCATCGTGAGGGATTTGAGCCAATTGCGGTCGAGCAGGAAATTAAAAATCAATCGCGTTACGACCAGCGCGGTGAACAAGCTGGCCGCCACACCGATGGTCAGCGTGACACCGAATCCCCTGATTTCGCCCGTGCCGAATTTAATCAAGATGAGGGACGAAATCAGCGTAGTAACGTGCGAGTCAAAAATCGTGGCAAAGGCGCGAGAATAACCGGCGGCGATGGCGCCACGGAGGGATTTGCCTTTTTCCAATTCTTCGCGCAGGCGTTCGTAAATCAGGACGTTCGCGTCCACCGCCATACCAATGGTCAGGACGATACCGGCAATGCCCGGCAGCGTCAGCGTGGTGCCAAAGCTGCACATCACACCAAACAAAATAATAATGTTGGTCACCAGGGCGATGTTGGCCGTGATGCCGGCCATGTGATAATAAATCAACATGAACAGCGAAACGAAAACCACGGCCGCGATGGAAGCATAAATACCGCTGCGGATAGAGTCTTTGCCCAGCGTGGGATCCACATCATAGGACGAAATGATTTTCACCGGCACACGAAGCGGATTTTGGAGAACATTTGCGATGCGTTGTGCTTCCTCCGCGGTAAACGTGCCGGTAATCTGGGCATCGCCGCTGACAATCGGTTCATCAATTCGCGGGGCGGAATAAAGCTCGCCGTCCAAAACAATCGCCATCCGGTGATACGGCCCATTCTGGCTTTCCGGAGAATAACGGGTGGTCACTTCGGCAAAGGCTTTGGCGCCATCAGGCGTCAGCGTGAAAGAAATTTGCGGCTCGCCGAAATTGCCCGTGACAACGCGCGCGCTCTGCACGAAATCGCCGGACAGTCCTTCTTCGGCCTTTTTCTTGACAACCAGCCGTTCGGGCGAGCCATCCGGCAGTGCTTCGAGAGATTGCAACACTTCAAATCCGGGCGGAATCGCTTCGTGGTTGGCCAGGATTTCCTGGCTCTGGTCGCTCACCATGCGAAATTCGAGGTACGCTGCCTGTTCGATATCTTTCCTGGCCTGTTCTTTGACTGACTGCGCCAAGCCGGGCATTTGGATGCGGATTTGGGTTTCACCTTCCGGCTGGATGACCGGCTCGGCCACGCCCAGGGAGTTCACGCGGTTATTCAGCACGTCCACCGCCTGGTTGAGCGCGCTGCTGATATAGGCCTGGCGTGTAACGCCGTTGGTACTGTTTACGTTGGGAGGAATATAATTCGTGTCCATTTGCACGAGATAGGACGTGCCACCCTGCAAATCCAGGCCCAGCTTGATTTTGCCCGAAGCATCGCGCTGAAGCTGGTTTAGAATATAAATCGTAGGATGCAATTGCGTTTTGGCATCCAAAAACGGGAAATAAGGTTTAATATCGTTCGTGCCGATGGCTTCGTTCAGCGCGGCAAACTCGCTGATGTTCGTATCGGCATTCCGCAACGCCTGAACGTTCTGCAGGATGTTGGAAAATGTGGCATCAGGGTCCTGGGCGCGGGAGGCAAATTGCTGGATCAGGTCCCGGGACGTAGGTGGATACGTTTGGTAAAGCGCCCAGACAACGACCAAAATGACGATGATAAATTTCCAACGGTCGTTCTTATTCATGAGGCAGAGGGGCTGGCATCGGCATTTTCGAGGATTTCCGCGATCGAGGATTTGGTAACTTCCATTTTGGAATCAGCCGAACGCAGTGAAACGGTCTTGTCCTTAACGGAAATGACGACGCCGATGATGCCGCTGGAGGTCACCACGCGGTCGCCGGCCTTCAGGGCGGCCATTAATTTGGCCATTTGCTTGTTGCGCAATTGCTGCGGGCGGAACAGCACGAAGTACATCATGACGCCAATCAGGACGAGGAAAATGATCGGGTTGCCGAAGAGCGGCGAGGGAGAGGGCGATTGCCCCGGCGCGGCGGCCTGGCCGGTAGACGTTGTTGGGGCGGCGGTTTGGCTGGTTGAAGCCGGCGCGGCAGTATCCGCTAAAATTGCGTTCCAATGCATAATGAAAATGGCCGGACAGTTTATGGCATCGCCCCCGTTTGGCAAGTCCAATTGGGATTAAATTTGGCTGTTCTGGAGAAAAGTTAAGCCCCCGCGCCAGAGCGCCACGAGACCTTTCGCGTCGAGGTGTTTGGGATGGATTGTCCGGAGACGCATGATTCACAGATCTCCTTTGAAAGCTCTGGTGTTAAGGCTGGCGGGGTGAGCGCAAAGAATTTTGGTACTCCTGCAATTCTTTTGTAATTTGCTGCGCCAGTCCCATTTGATGGTTCGCCTGCGCCGCTTCCAATGCGAGATTTGCCGTGGAAATGGCATTGGTGAGATTCCCATTCGCGGCGTAAGCATTGGCCAGACTTTCCAGGGCCTCGGGCCAGTTGGGTTCCAACCGTATCGCTATCGAAAAATTGGTAATGGCAGGCTGGGGTTGCCCGTCTT
>JASHZU010000451.1 GCA_030042375.1 Verrucomicrobiia bacterium | reverse complement strand
CTGTCGATCGGCTTCCTTTCGATGATTGTCTGGGCGCACCATATGTATATGACCGGCATGGGCACCGTCATTTCGACGTTCTTCCAGGCGACGACGATGATTATTTCCATCCCCAGCGTCATTATTTTGACGTGCCTGTTCATTTCGCTTTGGGGCGGGTCCATCCGCATTAACACGCCGATGCTGTTTGCGCTGTCGTTTTTGCCGATGTTCGGCATTGGCGGTTTGACGGGCTTGCCGCTGGGCTTCAACGTCAGCGACGTTCACCTGCACGATACCTACTACATCATCGCGCACTTCCACTATGTTGTGGCGCCGGGGACGATTTTCGGGTTATTCGCGGGAGTTTATTATTGGTATCCGAAAATGACGGGCCGCAAGATGAATGAATTTTGGGGACACGTGCATTTTTGGTGTTCGCTGCTGTTCATGAACATTGTTTTCATGCCGATGTTTGCGCAGGGAATGGCGGGGATGCTGCGCCGCATGGCGGATGGCGGCGCGAATTATTCCGCGGAAGTGAACAGCCGCGCCGGCGGGGACGTGATTGGCGGCTTGAGTCCGTTCATCATGTCGTTGCATACGCCGATTTTGTGGGGCGTGATTTGCCTGGGCCTGGCGCAAATTCCGTTCATCATCAATTTCTTCTGGAGCATCAGCCACGGCGAAAAAGTGGATGACAATCCGTGGCATTCCACGACGCTCGAATGGCAGACGCCCACGCCGCCGCCGCACGGCAATTTTGCGCATACGCCGACGGTTTACCGCGGCCCGTATGAATACAGCGTGCCGGGCCATGCCACTGATTTCACCCCGCAGAACGAGCCGGAAACGCCGGGCGTTCACCATGCCCCAATCCCCGCGCACTAATATTTTTTCATGGATATACCTTATACAGTTACCGCAAGGCCGGATACCGGTTTGTACAACGCTAAAGTCGGCATCTGGCTCTTCCTGGCTTCCGAAGTGATGCTTTTCGGCGGATTATTTTCCGCTTACATCCTGCTGCGCGTGGGCGCCGAGCCGGGCATGTGGCCGCACGGCTGGCAAAACCTGACGCTGGGCACCATCAACACCATCGTCCTGGCCATCTCGGCCATTACCACGCTCATGGCGTGGGTGGCATGCAAAGTCGGCCAGTTCGGGAAATTCAAATTTTTCCATGCGATCACGCTATTGTGCGCGCTTACGTTTTTGTGCATCAAACTGGTGGAATACCATGAGCACTTGAACCATTACGAAATCCATCTCACGGATGGGCGCATCGCCGACGGCGATATGAAGCAAAACGATCCGGCGCAGGATTATGTCATCATCAGCGGGCGTTACGTGACGGACGAAACGCAGTTGTACGATTTGCGTGCGCAGAAAGATATCCCCGAGAACGAAATCCAAATCCCGCGTTCGCAAATTGCGGACATGCAGAGTTATGGGCCGTGGCACAATGATTACCTGGCGCTTTATTTTACGCTGACGGGACTGCATGCCCTGCACATCATGGGCGGCAGCATCGTCATCGGTTACCTTTGGGGGCCGGGCCGGAAGCTGTGGTATAAGGACCCGGAGCGGTTTACCAATCGCATCGAAGTCTCCGGGCTGTTCTGGCACTTTGTGGATCTGGTCTGGATATTCCTGTTTCCCGTCCTATATTTAACCTAAGAATTTTATGAGCGAAATGAAGACAGCCGGGCAGCACAACGCGCCGACGATGGGCCATTCGGAATCGCACGATCATCCGGTGGATTTCAACAGCTATGTGCGCCGTTGCATCGCGATTTTGGGGGTCGTGCTTTGCGCGGTGGGATTGATGATTTGGGCGTCGTTTTTGCCGCAGGACCGCTTTAGCTGGAGTGAGAAAGTCGCCATTATTTTGCTCATCGCCAGCGTCAATGCCTTTTTTGTGGCGGGATTCCTGATGCACTTGCTTTCGGAACGGAAGATGGTCTATACGATTCTTGGTTTCACAGTCTCGTTCGTGATTGGGCTGTTTGGCCTGACGATTTGGGCGATGAACGATTTTCCGTCGCATACTGTCACGCGCTAAATATGTCGTTAAAAGCCTTCCATTTGATTTTCGTGACGATGCTGACGACATTGTCGCTGGGATTCACGGCGTGGGCTTTTTGTTCGGACCGGATTATTTTTGGTTTGCTGGGCCTGCTTACGGCGGTGCTGGTGGTCTGGTACGGCGTTTATTTTTTGAAGAAGCTGAAAAAGATAAGTTATTTATGAAAAGAGTCCGAAAAATGATTTTGGCCGGCGCGATGGCGGCATTTTCGCCGTCGTCCGTGTTTGCCTGCGCGGCCTGTTATGGGAGGTCGGACGACCCGCTGGCGCACGGCATGAACTGGGGCATTCTCTCGCTCCTGGGAGTCGTTGTGTTCATGCTCAGTTCCATCGCGACCTTTTTCTTTTTTCTTATCCGACGGGGCGCGGCCATGCAGGCTGAGATGGAAGCTGAAAAAATGGCTGAAGAAAATTTATCCGGAGCTAAAATATGAACGGCCTTACCGATTTCACGGCAAAAATACTGGGCATGCCCGTGCTGGCCTCGTCTAACGGGCAGGACGTGGACAACCTGATTGTTTATGTGCATTGGCTGATGCTGGCGTTGTTCATTGGCTGGATTATTTACTTCGTTTATGCGGTATGGCGGTTTAATGCGAAGCGCAATCCCAAGGCGGATTACCACGGCGTTCGCAACCATGCCTCGAACTACATTGAACTGACCGTTGCCGGCATCGAAGCCGTGCTGCTCATTTTCGTCGCCGTGCCGTTGTGGGCCAAGGCAGTGGACAAATTCCCGCCGGCCAGCCAGGCCACGGTCATCCAGGTCGTTGCCCAGCAATATGCCTGGAACGTGCGTTATCCCGGACCCGACGGCATTTTTGGCCGGCAGGATATGCGCTTTGTGAGTGAGACCAATGTCTTTGGCATTGATCCGACCGACCCCGCGGGCAAGGACGACTTCACGACGCTGAACGACATTCATGTGCCGATCGGCAAGCCGGTGATTGTCTATGTCAGTTCCAAGGACGTCATCCATTCGTTTAAAATTATTGCCATGCGCGTTTGCCAGGATGCCATTCCCGGCCTGCGCATTCCCGTCTGGTTTACGCCCACGAAAATCGGCCGTTATCAAATCAATTGCGCACAGCTTTGCGG
>JASHZU010000450.1 GCA_030042375.1 Verrucomicrobiia bacterium | reverse complement strand
ATATCTGTATGATAGACATAAGAACCGTCCACGTAAAAACCATCGCTGTTTGTCACGTAGGGAAAAATGGCGCCCAAACTGGTTTGGGCCGCAACCATGCGGCCGGGGTCCTTGCCTACGATTCCGCGCAGGTAGGTAACCAGGGCCTGATACCCCAGGTTGGCGCCGTCCAGCCAATCGTAATAGAGCGAACCTGTGACCCCCGGAGCATAATGGTCAATTGAGGCGACATAATTACTGATCTGTCCGCTTGTTAGTACCGGGTACATCAGCACCATCGTATTGTCTAGGCCGATGGGCGCGCCAATATCCCACGGGTACCAGTCATTGTAATAGCTGGCATTTGTTGCCGTGTAAATATTCGCCGACATCCAATCCAAGGCATTAGTGATCGCGTAGGCAAGATTGGTATTGCCCTGAAGCGAACAGCCTGGAGTCGCCCACGCCAATGCCATTTTTTCGAGTTGGTCATAGGTATCCTCAATATAGGCGGAATAAGTGCCAAAAGGCAGGTTGGTCCATAACTCGGTTCGCGATGCGTTGGTTTCCATAGTGCTCCAATAGCCATTGGCTGTATTGGCGATGCTGCTGAGCGTCTGGGCGCTATTGGTAAAGACCAGGGCATTCCACCGATTCGTCCGCAAAACATCGTACTGATCGGCCCGCGCCGGAAGGGTTGCAACCGCCAAAACCGTCGCGACTATCACCCAACCCCAGAATTTTCGGCCCTCGTTGGCCCGGAAATTCAACCATCGGTCTTTGATGCCGGGCATGTTCCATTTTCTAAAATCAATCCTGCCGCATTTCAGGCAGGAAAACCGTAATATCACCGCAAGTTGTTTCATAAGTCTGGCTGACATCGATAGTGGTTTTATACAAATAATGGTGGTCATTAGATTTTAATTAGGCAGGCTATCATCCCGAGGCCATGCCGAATAGAAACATGAAGATGTTATACCTAAATTGCGGTGGGATAATTCCTGGCTTGGCTGTTAAGAGAGTGCCGTGAACAGGGCGATCTCTGCGCCTAAATAATTGAAAATCGTAGGTCTCGTCTAGACCTCAACGATATCTCCGGCGCTAGCGCAGAAGGCCGTCGCCATGTCCACGGCACGGCGAAGATCAGCAACCAGCCTGGCCTTGTCCTTGACCGGGGTCTCACCGCCGTTCCCGGCCCCGTAGATTGCCAGCGCCTTTTCCAGCGAGGCGAACACGTTGGCATAATCCACAATCATGCCGCTATGTTTGCCGGGAAAAGCACGGTTGGCGCGTACGATGGTCTGCATCAGCGTATGATTCCGCATCAGCTTGTCGAGATACACCGTAGAACAACTTGGCGCGTCGAAGCCGGTCAACCACATGGCGCAGAGGAACACTATTTGCAGCGGGTCGGTCGTATCCTTGAATTTCTCGTCAAGCGGTGGTTGAGACTCATTCATCCGCTTCCGATGCGGCAGGATGTCGAGGCCATTTCAAAAAATCATTGTAAAATATGGTGGAGGCGGCGGGAGTTGAACCCGCGTCCCTGGCAAACAAACCAGCCGCGACTACATGTTTAGTCCGGAAATATTTTTCTGCTATGCGATGGCGTCCGGACGCGAGTCGCACTGCCTAGTCCGCATGAAATTTGTCGGTGCGCCGCGCGCGGTCTCCGCGTCGCACTCCGCCTGCAATGGCGTTCGTCCAGCCTAGCAGGCGTCAGCCGGCGAACGTCGCAGCAATTAGGCCGCGAGAGCTAATTCTTCGTTAGCTGTTTTGTTTTGACCGATTTTTTACGAGGCCAACGATCATCCTCGACATGCCGCCTCTGGCGCATTTATCAGGTCGAAACCAGTGCGCCCCCAACAAGGCTGCGGTCTGCAAGAAACAAACCGCGCTTGAATATCATCCGCTAATTTCTCGCGGGGGTCAAGTTGCCGGATATCCAAACGCCCGGCAATAAGGCGCCAGCCGTTCCAGCACCGGCCCCAGCGCGAAGGCATAATTGCGCCACCGTTCGACGGCCTGTTTGTAGACCGGTTTGGCCGCTTCGAAATAGGTCGGCGAATGGAGGATTTTTTTCCTGGCGATTTCCTGGTGCGCGGCTTGTTGCGGATGCCACGGCAACCCGAGAAATTCCGTGACCCGCCGCCCCTCGCCTTCCGGATTGGCCACGACTTCATGATAACGCATCTCGATCCAATCAAACTCGCCCAGCTCCCGGAACCGCAGCCAGACATCCATCAAATCGGCGTAATGTTTGGCCGTGCGCTCGAGGGAAAGGAAGTTCGCCGTGGTGGGGCTGAGCGGAAAATTTTGCAGATAACAACTCACCACAACATCGCGCGGGTCGCGCAAAGCAATGATTACTTTCAGTTCGGGAAAAAGCCGCAGCCACAAATGAAGCGAATGGGTCGGCGACGGATTTTTGTCGAGCAAAAGTTCGGTGGCCGTCCCGCCCGGGACTTCGCGCAACAAACTCTTAAAATAACGCCCGCGAATTTCCGCGCGGCGCGCGGGGGAAATGCCGTTGAGCTCGGACAGCGTCAGGCCTTTGGCCGCTTTTGTTGCCGAAAGCCTTTCCAGCACTTCCTGCGGAAACGCTTCCGGTTCGTCAAAAGCCCGGATGTCCGGATGCGCTCCAAGAATTTGTTCCAGCAACGTCGTGCCGCTGCGCGGATGTCCTCCCAAAAAGGCGAGGCGGGCCGGGGTCGCTGCCGCTTCCGAGCGCCATTGTTTGATCGTTTCTGGCGTCAGCGATGTCAACAGTTCGCGCCGCCAGCGGTCCCATTTATCGTAGTCGCGGAGAAGCGCATCGATGTTCGTGATGTTTCGGGTATGGGCTTTGGCTTCGCCCAAATAGCGGAAGGCATCTTCGTATTGGCCGAGCGCATCCAAGACCACGCCAAGCAGGTGATAAACCGAAACTTTCAGATTGAGATCGAAATTTTCATTTTGGACCAAGCCCTGCAATGCCAGCGCCGCGTCATGGTTCCGGCCCTGTCGATGCATCAGGAAGGCGCGATAATAAAGCACTTGCGGATCTTTCGGATGTTTGGTGGCGCACGCTTCCACGCATTCCCATGCCTCGGCCAGCCGGCGCTCACGCTCCCACCATGAAGCCATGCTAAGTTGCGCGTGGACCGAATTGGGGTCGGCCGCTGCTGCGCGCTGGAAACTGGTTCGCGCCCGATCAAAACGGCGAAGCCGGAAATATTCCTGCCCAACCAACACCAGCATGTGGACATCGTGCGCGCCCAGTTCCGCTGCGTTGGCGAGGGCGTTATCCGCCTGGGCAAAATTCAGTTCGCGTCCCTCCGCCATGCCGCATTCGAACCACAATTGCGCGACACCGGGAAAAGATTTGAGCAGGTCATGGTAGGCGGAAAGCGCCGAAGGATAGCGGCCCGCCATGAGATGTTGCTGGGCTTTTTGCCAGCGCGCAATTTCCCGCGGCTGGCGTTCCAATTTGGCCAGGTCGTTTTGCAAAATGATTTCCCCCGCGATTTTTTGGGGTTAACTCTCGGACTGCAACGTGTTGTGCGGCAAGCATAAAGGTTTCCCGCCGCAAAAAACAGACAATTTCACAGACGAAGTGATAACCCAATGGTTACAATTTGTTCAGCACATCCAACAGTTGCCGCAAGCGGCCGTAATCGCGGCGGTTGAAGGCAAAAGCGATTCGCGCGAGGTCCAGGTTATCGTTGTCTTCGATTTCATCTTGCGTTGGTTTGATGACCTCAATTTTTCCCTCGACGATGATATTGGCAAAGTCGCTGCTGATCTTCGCCAGGGCGGAAGCGGACGGCGCATTTTTCAAACGAATGACGAGCAGGTCGCGAACAAAACGCGTAGAGTGAAAGTTGGAATAGAAACGCGTGATGATGTTCACGGCCTCATCCACATTGTCCGTGATTTGGTAAAGGCTCGTGTCTTCCGGCGAAATCAGTTTCGCCTTCAAAAGATGGTCGCGGACATAGGCGTCCCATGCCTTCCAGAAGTCGCCGCCCCGTTTGTCCACCAGCACGAGCGGCAGGAGCTGGCTCTTACCGGTTTGCATGAGCGTGAGCGCTTCGCAACCTTCGTCAAAAGTCCCGAAGCCACCGGGGAAAAGCACAATCGCATCCGAGTGCCGGATGAAAATCAGTTTGCGCGTGAAAAAGTATTTGAAGGTGACGAGCTTTTTGTCCTCGGCGATGACCGGGTTGGCGGCTTGCTCCCAGGGCAGGCGGATGTTGACGCCAAAGCTTTTCGCCGGTCCCGCACCCTCGTGGCCGGCCTGCATGATGCCGCTGCCGGCGCCGGTAATGACCATGAAACCGGCTTCAGAAATCTTGCGGCCAAACTCGACGGCCAGCTGGTACTCCGGCGCATCCGGCTGCATGCGCGCCGAGCCAAAGATGGTCACCTTGCGCTTGCCAATATACGGCGCGAACAGCCGGAAAGCGTAGCGCAACTCGCGCAATGCCGTCTTGATGATCCGCACGTCACCGGTATCTTTCACGTCCACCAGCAATTTCAGCGCGTTTTCGACGATGTCCGCGACTTCGCTTTCATTGTAGCCCCCGCCCTTGTACTGGATGAGTTCCTGGATGCGCTTCTGCAATTCCGGGTCTCCCGGGGATTTCTCTTTCTTTCCGTTCTTTGGCTTCATTTGGAGTAAGAAAAATAGATTCAGCGGGAGGCAAAAGCAAGAAAGCGTAGCGGCTCCTCGGCAGAGAGCCGCCAAATGAATGAAAGGAATGGCAATCGGCTGACGATTATAATTTCGAGGCGTTTTTATCATTGCCACGGCCTGGTTTGGCATAGGATACTTTCCCTCTGCAAAAAACCCGATGCCAGGCTGAATGCAGGCTATCTTTAGCTCATGAAAATTGCTCGCCGTTCTCGAAAAATGAAAGTCAATTTCCGTTCTCAAATCGAACCCATTCCTATGCGCCCGGCGGGCTATTTCGCTGACGTTTGCTGCAAAGCTGAAATTCAGGAGGATAATCGTCAGGCTAAAGCTTCGGTGGTTCATCCCCCTAAAGACCTCGAATAAAAGCGCTTGCGTTTTGGAGTGCGGCAGTCTTCTGCCGCTATCAAACCGTTCAGCATCCAACTAAAGCGCTAGAGGACTAGCGCACTCCAAAACCTTGCGGCAGTTCGCGAGAGGGATTTACGTTCGAGACATCATCTTTTGTGCGTTTTTTCCTCATTGACTTTATTCGCCCAAAACATAAGCTATGCGTTCATTTATTTTGCGGGCTGTTGTCCCGCATGAGAAAGGAAGTGAGTTGCGTTGACAGAAATTAAATTGAAAAAGGGCGAGCCAGTGGACCGCGCATTGCGCCGTTTGAAGAAAAAAGTGGACCGCGAAGGCACGCTTAAAGTCGTGCGCAATCACCGGCATTTTGAAAAGCCGAGTGAACGCCGCCGGCGTAAAGAAAAAGCCGCGCGCTTTTCGGCGATGTTATCCGCCCGTTACGCGGATTTATAATTTAACACGTAAAGTGTTGAAGCATTTAGAGCGTTGGAGCGGGTAGGCCGTTCCAACGCTTTTTTGTTTTAACGCTTCAACGCTGAATCCATGTACTCCTTTTCGACCTGCTGGAATTCCCATCGCCACACGGATGGCCGCACCATGTTGCGCGAAATCCGCGAATTGGGCTTTGACCATGCCGAGCTGAGCCACGGCATTCGCCTCAGCCTGGTGCCGGGAATCCTCGAAGCCGTGGATGCGGGCGAAATCAAAATCTCCAGCCTCCACAACTTTTGTCCGCTGCCCATCGGCGTCCTGCAGGCCGCGCCGAACCTTTACGAATTTTCCGCCGGCGAGGACCTCGACCGGCAATTGGCCATCAAGCATACGCTCAAGACATTTGAATTTGCCACGCGCGTAAAAGCCCCCGTCGTCGTGCTGCACCTGGGCAG
>JASHZU010000449.1 GCA_030042375.1 Verrucomicrobiia bacterium | reverse complement strand
TTCCCCCTCCCTTTCTGCCATAAACCGATCAAAAGAATGGCCCAGTTGGCGAGCCATTCCCAAATAATGGGGAAAAACACCCGTAAATCCGATCTCGCCAATTTTTGATCCCGGCGGACAGTATAATAAATTGGTCAGGCCCGCGCCATGCGGTCCGATCAATACTTTGGCCGAGGCGCCAATCTTGACTTGTTCCTGAAACGAAAGGTCTTCCATGACCGCGATTTCAAAACCGTGCTCCTTCAAAAGCGGCTCAATTTCAGACTCGTTTAGCACCAGCCGGGTTTTTGCTTTTCTCCGCGAGATATAAATCCGCCGCGCTGCCGAAGGGGATTCGCAACCAAATTTTCTTTTCAATTCGGCGGCGATTTGCCCCAGCGTGTCAGCCGCGGTAAACGTCGAATGTCCCAAAGGCGTGGCAAACCATAAGCGTTCGACGACCGCATCGCCCCGCTCTTCCTGATATTCCAGGCGATCCGCCGAAATACCGAAGGCGGCCAGCGTTTCCAGTTGGTAGGGATAGGGTTTACGGCCAATCAGAAAACGCGTTTCCGCCGGCAAATGACGCAAGCTATTCCAAAGGCGGGGCAACGTGTCATGAAACCAATGGTAAAAGGTTTCGCTCCACAGGCCCAACAAGGAAAAAACATCTCCCCGGATGTGCCGTTTTTTTCGAAAGCGCGCCTGATAACTGGGATGGTCCGTCAAATAGGGGCGAAACCAATTTCCCTGGTAAAGGACGGCTCCATCCGGCAGGAAAACCAAGCCGATGCTGTCCCGAACGCGCGCGCCTTCCAGGACCACCAGGCTTTGCGGGCGTTTAAGATCAGGGAGGTGCTGATCAGTTTCAGAACGTAAAATGGCATCCTCCGACACCAATCGGGCCACCTCCGCATAAACGGGAGCATGAAGCTCAATCACTTTGATTCCGTTTTCGCGGCACCAGAGGGCCACATCATCGCAAATGCGCGGGCGGGCTGAGTGCAACGCCTTTTGGACGAGCCTGGGCACTTTAAGATTTCCCGGTCTTGGCATGGCTCTTTCAGGAAGATGGCATCCGCCGCAATGCCAAGGCATCACGGTAAAACTGATGCCGCATCCAATTCACATAATGACGGGAATGAAATCCCTGCTGCCAGGGCTTGCGGCGTTTCCAGGTCATGGCATCCGCAAAATCCACCAGGCAAAATTCAGCAGGAAATTTCCGCCCGTTTTTTTGGACTGCCACGGCCACGATCGTTTGCTCGTTAAAATTGTGCCTGGGATCTTTGAGTGCCGCCGCGAGCAAATCCTGCAACAGCTTGCCATCACAAAGCGGCCCTTTTAAATAGACGCATCCGGTATTAATCGGGGGCGGCGACATGCCTTCCGGATAAAATTGCCGTGCCAGGTCTTCATTATAAGAACTCTCTTTCTCCACGCTAACAATGGGGCCGGGCAATCCATCCATTTGCGTTAAAATTTTCGACGGGTCGGAAAACCACAGGATGTCCGAATCCACAAAAAGTATCGCCTCCTGCTGCGCCGACAAAATAATCGCCGCCAGTTTCAATCCCAACGGATGCGCCCGGGCCAATTCTGCCAGCGCATTCTGTCCCGCTCCGGTCAATGCCCCGCAAATGTCATCCGGCATCAGGACTTTGATTGGATTGGGCCAAAAATTGAAAGCTGCCAAAAATTCGTCCGGTTTCCAGGAGCCATCGCTCACCACGGTCAATTGGGGGATCGAATGCCAGGCCCGGTGCAACGAAACCAATGACTCGCGCAGCAATAACCAGTGGGAGCGCCCCGCCATGGTGACATAGCGCAACTCCGTGTTGGCTTTGGGAGCCAGGGGTTTCTGTTCACGGCGCGCCAGCAGATATTCGCTCACCGCCCCAATCCGTTGGGCTAATGGGACGCGACGGCATGGATTAATCCATCCTGTAGGAAATGACACAGCAAATGGATTGGCTCCTGATTTCAAAACAAAAAGTTCGCCGCTTTAACACCGAGAAACACACGCCGGGCAAATCCAATCGCCTGTCGGTTGAAAGGTTTCAACAGCAACATTTTTACCGCACAACGTTGCGCCTCTTTTTTTTCGCCCAGCGCAAAATGCGCGTAAGCCCGTTCGGCCAGCAAACTAAAGGAAGAACGTTCGGGCACGGGTTTTTCAGTTGTCCTGGCCCAAACGGGAACTTCAAGTCCGTCCAGCGAAAGGCCGCGCCGCAAACGCGCTTCCGATGCCACTTTGGTAAAAGCCGCCGCCGCTGCTGCGCCGCGCGCACTGCTGGACGTCGATGTTTGCCGATACTTGAGGATGACATCGGGAAGATTCGCCAAACGCCCCGCTTCCGCCAGCCGCAGCCAAAGATCAATATCTTCGACACAATTTTTCGCAACAACCCGATAGCCCCCGGCTTTCAATACCGCTGCCCGGCGCATCATGACCGTGGGATGAACCACCGCAATGTTGCGGGCGTAAATATGATTGTCATCAATCTCCCGATGCTCCCGGGGCATGCTCCAAACGTTCAGCACCTTTCCCGCTTCATCAATCGCCACAACCTGCCCTCCCACAACGATGACATCCGGATGACTTTCTAAAAACTCCACTTGTTTGGCGAACCGATCAGGCAACGCGACGTCGTCCGCATCCATCCGCGCAATATATTCCCCCCTGGCTTGCTGAATCCCGAGGTTCAGCGTCTCTTCCAGCCCCACGTGTTTGCCTCCTGCCAGACGAACCCGCGCATCCGCTCGGGCAAATTCTTCAGCGATTACGCGCGATCCATCCGTTGACCCATCGTCGCATATCAGCAATTCAAAATCGCCGAACGCCTGGTTTAAAATGCTCTGGACTGCCTCACGGAGATATTTCTCCCCGTTATAAACGGGCATTACGACCGAAATTTTAGGAACTGCGCTCATTGTCAAATCGTTATGAAATCAGGCTCCTGACAAATTTCCTGGCCAGCCAGCGCAGGCGCAACGCTGTCGGGATATTTTGCCGCCAGAAATTTTTAATGGCGTCCGCCGCTTCCATGTCGCCCTTTTGTTTGTAATATTCATGCTTTTCCATCGCCAGGTTGCACAAATAGATCGCCGCCCGATGGCGATCAAAATCCGGATAACGGTCCGCAAACAAATCGTTTAACCGAACCATATCGCGGAAATTTTCGCCGCTACGGTTGAGCCGCCCGGTTTCCGCCCCGCCAAACAGCCGGTAGCAGGAAAGAATGTCCGGCACGACCACGCCGCCTCCCAGGCCGATGGCCCGCGCCCACATTTCGCAATCAATCGTATAGGTCAGTTCCGGCAAAAAGCCTCCATGGGCTTCATAAAATGAGTGGCGCACGGCCACACCGGCGCATTGAATGGGAGCGCCACAAAAAAAATCTTCTATGGTACGGCCGCTTTTTTCCAATTTTCTCAGCCGCTCCGTTATTCGCCAAATGATGCCCTGCTCATCCGTGAAAAACGACCGCGTCGCCAGCAGGCTGACTTCCGGATGCTCCGCGGCCGCTGATTCCAACCGCCGATAAAATCCCGGCAACACATAGTCATCCTGGTGAAGAATATGTACCCATTCACCCCTTGCCCGTTCGATGCAGGTGTTCCAACAACCTGCCAGCCCTAAATTTTTAGGTGTTTTTGAAAATGCAACTCTTCCCCCGGCGATCGACTCCACCATTTTCTTTACATCGACGTTTGGCGAGCAATCATCGACCACTTCAATTTGCATTCGTTCCGGGCCGGAGTCCTGCTGCAAAACGCTTCGCAGTGTCTCTTCCAGAAAATCGGCGCGGGGATTGTACGCCGGCACCATTACCGACCAAAAGGGCCGGCCGCGATTATCTTGTACTGCCGCGGAAATTTTTGGCGCTTGAACCTGGATGCTCACGGTTTCGCGGATTCAGATGCCGAACGGTTCATCGCTACGGCATCCTTGCTTCCATTGATAGACGCGTTTGCGCCGGATCGGCTGAGTGTTTCATAAATCTGGTTGCGATTCGCACGCACTTGTTCCGGCGAATAATGCCGCGCAATGGCCGAGCGTCCCGCGACGGCAAGGCGCTTCCATAATTCCGGCTCTTTTGCCAATCGAACCGCTGCCGCGGCAAATTCACGCGCTTCGTCGCGCATCAGCAACTCTTCACCATCGCGCAACGGCATTCCTTCACAGCCCACCGCCGTGCTGACTACCGGCGCTCCCTGCGCCATCGCCACCATGATTTTGACGCGGATTCCACTGCCCACCCGCAACGGCACCAGCATAATGCCGCCGCGCAAAGCGGATGATAAATCTTTTACAAACCCCGAAAAATTAACACCCGGCGCGGCATATTTCGCTTTGGCCGGTTCGCTCCATTGGCCAATTACTACCAGTTTGGCCGACGGCAATTCGCGGAAAATCCCGGGCCAGATTTCCGCCAGTAACCAATCCAGGGCCTGGCGATTGGGAACATGATCTTCGGAGGCGAGAAAAAGAAATCGTCCGTCAAAGCTGGTTGGAAGTTCTACTGCAATGCCAACGTCCGCCGGGATGGGAAACGGGCT
>JASHZU010000448.1 GCA_030042375.1 Verrucomicrobiia bacterium | reverse complement strand
AGAGGAAAGCGGCCATATCCAGACTGCGGGAGACATCAAGCAAAAGGGCATTAGCGAAGGAGAAAAGCAGCGCGAGAAACGATTGTTCCTGTTACAGGTCGTGCAGCCGGGGCTCGCGGGCCTGATGGATGGTTCGGTCTCGACGCTCGCGCCGTTGTTCGCCGCGGCGTTTGCCACGCACAGCAGTTCTGCAACCTTCCTCGTCGGCCTCGCCGCCAGCGTTGGCGCGGGCATCAGCATGGGATTTGCCGAAGCGTTAACGGATGACGGCAGCCTGACCGGACGCGGACGCCCCTGGACGCGCGGTTTCGTGTGCGGCGCGATGACCGCGCTCGGCGGCCTCGGCCACACCATGCCATATTTGATTCACGACGTAAAAACCGCCACGACCATTGCCGTCGGCGTAGTGCTGGTGGAATTGAGCGTGATCTCGTGGATCCGGCATCGGTTCATGGACACACCGCTGGTATCGGCACTGTTGCAAGTCATGCTCGGCGGCGCACTGGTTTTTCTCGCGGGCATTTTGATCGGCCGTTCTTGATTCCATGGATGCTGAAAAGCAAAAACCCTGGACGGCGATCACCTACGCGCAGGATTTTTCCGATGACGGCGCCGGGCTGGGACCGCAAACAATCTTGCGATTGAAGCGCATCGCGCAGGCGCGGGACGAAGGCTACAACATCCGGGCCGTCGTTCTGGCCGGCGGCATCGGGCCGGAGAAAGAAAAGTATCCCAAACAAACAAAACCGTTCGCCAACATGATGGGCGAGTGGCTGGTGAACGAAGGGAAATTCCCGGCGGAGTCGATTCATTGCAGCGCGGACGCCTGGAATTGCATCGAAGTCACGCTGGAAATGATCCGGCTGATTAAAGCAAACCATCTTCCGCAAAACGTGCTCGTCGTTTCAACCGGCTTTCATATTTATCCGCGCATGTGGACGACATGGATGCTGCTGTGCGGCGGAAAACGCGGTTGGAGCCTGGGATTCGTGCCCGAATGGAAAGGAACTTACTACTTGTTCCATGAATGGGCCGGAACGGTAAAATATATCCCAATGGCGATTTGGTATCGGGGCAGAATCTAAGCGATTTCAGAAAGGCGGATGGGCTTCTTCTCCAAATGCGAGCGCCATGCCGCGTCCATCACGGCATGCTGCCGCAGAAGATTTTCTTCGAAGGTGGGCGATGGCGAAGACGCGCCTTTTATCTGCGCGCAAAAATCGTCAATCATCAAGCGGAACTGGTCCGCCGGCGCGACGGAAATCGTTTCCTTGCCCGTGGCAGTTTCGAGAACGATTTCCGTGCCCATGTCCGGCGGCACGGCAAAGGCGCGCATCGCTTCAATATTCCCTTTTGAGCCGAGCAAGCGATAGCGCGAGCGGTAATGCAATCCATACATGGCCAGCGTGTGCGCGAGTTGGCCCTTGGGAAATTCCAGGTCAATGACCGCCGCGTAATCCATGCCGCCGGCGTCCGTCTGAATGTGGCAATAAACCGAAGCCGGCGCAGCTTTGTAAAACAGCATCGCGGTGGCAACGGGATAACCGGCCGCGTCGAGGAAAATACCGCCGCCCAATTCGCGCTCGCGGCGATAGTTGCCGTCGGCCGGCCAGGGCATGGCGAATTCGCTTTGGATGACGCGCGGTTCGCCGATGCGATCGTCCTCAATCATCTTCTGCACGAGCGCATGTTGCGGGTGATAGCTGAACATGTAGCCCTCCATCAAACGCACGCCGGAGCGGCGGCATAATTCGACCAGTTCCACCGCGGTGCGATGGTCCGGGAACGCCGGCTTTTCGCAGAGGATATGCTTGCCGTGCTGCGCGGCCGCGCGAACCCAGGATTCATGCAGCGCGGGCGGCGTGGAAATATAAACGGCGTCCACATCGGGATCGGCCAGAACGTCCTCGTAGGAACCGGATTTGGCGCAGTCGAATTCCTTGGCGAATTGTTCGGCCTTGGGCAAATCCCGGCTGCCGATGCGTTCGATGCATGCGGAGGTCGTGGCGCGGAGAGCAGGAGCAAAGCGCCGGCGCGCGATGCTGGAACAACCGATGAGACCAAAGCGGACAGGATTCATAATCAGGCCGCGGCGCTTGGCGCGCTAGGGCTGTTTGCCGGTATAGACGGTATCCGTCCAGGCAAAGAAGCGGCGCAGTCCCTCTTCAAAATCTATCTGCGGCTCGTAGCCGATTTGCACGCGCGCTTTGCGAATGTCCGGGCAGCGGCGCAACGGCTCGTCCGCCGGATAGCTGTCGGGATATTGCGAGAGGATGCGCGGGACTTTGCGCTTCAACACTTTTTCAATCGTGTCCGCCAGCGCGACCATGCTCAGTTCCGGCTCCGGATTGCCGATGTTATAGGCTTCGCCGGGCACGCCTTTAATCATGGCCAGCAAAAAGCCGACGATGGCATCGGTGATGTAACAGAACGTGCGGGTCTGGTTGCCGGTGCCGTAAATGTGCAACGGCTGGTTGCCTTTAATGCGGTTGGCGAAATTGGGCAACACGCGGTAATCGGTTTCCTGCATGCCGGGGCCGAAGACGTTGAAGGGACGGACCGTGCTGACGGAAACGCCATGCAGCTCATGATAAATATAGCAGAGCGTTTCGCCGAGGCGCTTGCTCTCGTCGTAACAGGCACGCGGCCCCTGGCAGGAAACGTTACCACGGTAACTTTCCTGGATCGGCACGAAACGCGGATCGGGATCGCCGTAAATTTCGCTGGAGCTAAAAAACAGGACGCGAGCCTGGAGTTTCTTCGCGGCCTCAAGCATGTTTTTCGTGCCCGCCGTGGCCACTTCCAATGTCTGGAGCGGGTAGGCGCGATAATAAAACGGGCTGGCGATGCCGGCGGCATGGAGGATGTAATGGACCTTGCCGGTGATCTTGAACGGCTTGACGATGTCGTGCTTGATGATTTTGCAATGCGGCAGCTTCTCCATGCGGCTGCCTTCCTTGCCCGCCGTGATGAGATTATCCAGCACGATCATTTTGCACGGCGATTTCTTGAGCGTCGTGGCGTTCAGGCGCACGAGCGCGTGCGTGAAATAGCGGCCCAGGAAACCGCGGCCGCCGGTCAATAAAATAGTTTTGCCGGCGAGCGCAGGGGCGGCTTCGTGCAGGCGCGAGGCAATTTCATGAATGTCACTTTGCAGCATGAGATTAGTGTATTTGTAGTTTTGGAATGGGAACGATGAAATGTCCACCCATATCGGTGTAAGCTTTGAGCGATTTCATGAGCGGCTCGGCAAAATTCCACGCCAGCAGCACGAGATAATCGGGTTTGCGCTCAAAAACCGCCGCGCGCGGCAACACCGGAATGTGATAACCGGGCGAATAAAGGTTCTGCTTCAGCGGACTGTCATCGGCAATGAAATCAACCAGTTCCGGGCCGATTTCAAAATGAAACATCAGCGTTGTAGCCTTGGCCGGCGCGCCAAAACCGGCGATGGTCTTGCCGGAGGCTTTCAATTCGCGCAACAATTTGCCGAGGTCCCGCTTGAGCGTGTTGATGTTGTTGCCGAACTCGCGAAACGTTTCCGCGCGATGCAGACCGAGCTTTTCTTCATAAGCGATGGCTTCCGCCACCGATTTGCCGACGGGATACGGGCCACCTTTCATTTGCACCACCGCATGCAACGAACCGCCGTGGCTGCCCACGCGCTGCGCCTCAATCAATTCCATGCCCAGGCGCTTGAAAAACGGCACGAGCGGCTTCACGGAATGATAATCCAAATGCTCGTGGTAGATGGTGTCGAACAGCGTTTTCTCGAAAACATCCACGAGATAGGAAACTTCAAAAACAAAAATGCCGTTCGGCGCGAGCAGCGTGCGGATGCCTTCGACAACCGCTTCGAGATTATCAATGTGCGCGAAGACGTTGTTGGCCGTGATGACCGTGGCCGGTCCTTGCTTCGCGCGGATTTCCGCGGCGAGCTTGGGACTGAAAAACGCCGCCATCGTCGGGATGCCATTGCGCGTGGCTTCCTCGGCGATATTGCGCGCGGGATCGATGCCCTGGACCTTCATGCCCGCCTTCTGGAAAAAGCGGAGCAACGTGCCGTCGTTCGAGCCGATGTCCACCACGAGGCTGCCGGGCGCTGGCTTGAACTGCTCAAGGATGCCCTTGGCGTAGTTTTCAAAATGCGCGACGAACGCCGGCGACGTGCCGGAAACATACACGTAATTTTCAAACAGCACGGACGGATCCACCACATCCAGCAATTGCGCGTGCGTGCAATCTTCGCAGAAAAAAAGGTCGAGCGGGAAGCGCGGCTGCGGTTTGCTGAGTTCCTCGCGCGGGACGAACGCATTGGCCGGCGGCGTGGGCGCCAGTTCCAGCACCGAGGTCAGCCGCGTGCCGCCGCAAAGACGGCAGGTCTTGCGGCGATGGCACACTTCGTTTGTCGTCTTAGAGTTCAAAGAACGATTTCTCCATTCCGGCGCAGCCGCAAACTGAGTGCCCTGAAAGGGCACAGGATATTAGCCCAGGGTAAGTGTGAGTCTGCGAGCGCGCCACCCTGGGTAAGGCAGCCCGAAATTAAGCCGCTGATTTCCCGCGAATGCGGGACGCGCGAAAGCGCGAATCTGATCTGCGGATAACTTGGATGCGAAACCCTGTGGCGGCTCATGCAGCGCTTTTTAAACTTTAACCAATTCCACGCGCACCAAATCCTCTTCGTAATGCTTCTGGTCGCGTTTATTGCCGGCGAGGTTCAGGAACGTGGTGTCTTCCGGGAAGACCATGGCGTGCTCGACCATCGGCGGGGTGAAAAAGACCTGGCCGGTCTTGATGAGCATGTGCTCCGGCTTGGCGTTGCTGCCGACGGGGCGATGATAGTAATCGATCGAGCCGGAAACGACGTAGCAATAATGCCAATCGGTCTTGTGATAATGGTTGGCGCGCACCGTGCCCTTTTTGGAGGTGATGATTTGCGCGCTGCGAAGAGGGGCATCGGCGAGGGTTTGGATGGCGCCGCGGCTGTCCACAAAAGGTTTTTCAAGGGACATGATGACTTCTTTCGGAAAATCCGAGTCCCGATGGGCATATTCTTTCATACGATTTATAAATTGAGCGGATGTGATTATACCAGCGGGATAATAATGGCAAGGCCAAAAAGCTGTGAAACATGGATTTAACATAGGGAAAGTCAGCGCTTCACGCAAAAAGGTTAATCACAAAGGCACCTGGCATAAAGGTTTTGCGGAAGCCTGGGCGGCTGCCTTCGGTCGCCTAATTCTTGGTTGGATTTTACGGCCCGCCCATTAACCCGATTTTTTTCAATAGAATTGCTAAGTCAGTCTCAACGCGCGCCACCCGCAAAAGATCACCAATTGAAAACCGCCGTTCCAATGCGTACGCGTTCATCGGTTTTTCGTAATCTGGCCATCGGCTTTGTAACCTGTCTTTTGCCGATGCTGCATCGGGAATTTCCCGCTCCATGCCGGGCATCATTCTTAATAGCAACCCCTCGTGATTTGGGTTTTGCACGCAAACCGTAAACTCATGTTTCGCTGCTTCACGTTTCAACTTCGCAATCGACCAGTCGCCATGCACTGCACGGTCCCCATCCACGATCAAAAATCGGTCCTGGTAAATGCCAATTCTGCAATGTCGTTTATGCCATCGCACAGCCTTTTCCAACATTGATTTGAATCCGCCACCGCCAAGCGGAACTGCATCCAGATGCACGTGTAATTCTCTCTTCGATAAAATTTGTAGCCATTTAACCAGCGATTGCTCACTCTCTCCCTCAACCGCTAGAAAAAATCGCGTTCTGATTATCGGTTCTTGCATTGGGTCAGCCGATATGTGGCACAGCTCCAAGCTCGCCTGAAAGATATTTTTTCATTAGGCTTGGTTCGCGGCGAAGTCCTTTAATTTCTCGGGCCCCATAAATGCGTGTTGGTTTGCCGCTCGGCTTTTCTGAAAAAAAGACCTGTTCTTTTTCAAGTTCATCTAGAATTGTGGGATTATGAGCTGTGAAGATGAGTTGTGCGCCTTTGGAGTTACGCCGCTTATCGCAAAACCAACGAAATAGCTCCGGAACAAGCAATGAATGCACATCCGCGTCAAGTTCGTCAATTATAGCAAATCCGCCGTCATCCAAAACAAATTGCAGTAGAGGAAATATTTCAATAAACCGTCGGGTGCCCGCCGATTCTTGCGCAAGTATGATGTCGCAATCCAGCCCGAAATGTTTAAACGTCGCAATAGGTCCGTTATTGCCAGGTTGAATTTTCATTTCCTCCAAGCCTAGGTCAAGACGGCTGAGTTCACTATTTAAACGTTTTAGGTAATCAGGACTTTGTGCATAAAATGACAACGCATTATTGAGAACAGTGTTTGTTTTATCGAGCCCGGCAATATTTGTTTTCAGCGCTCGGGAAAGCCTTAAAATGAAATCGCTTGAAAGTTTATGATTCAGTTGTGCCAAAGTGCTGATGACGCTTGCATTCGAGCGAATACTTTGAACGCGTGAATCACCA
>JASHZU010000059.1 GCA_030042375.1 Verrucomicrobiia bacterium | reverse complement strand
GGATTTACCGTCCAAACTATTTCATCCATGGCTCGGGCCAGCACTTGGACTTTGCTGGTAATGACGTTGAGTTGGGACTGGCCTGCTTCGGTTGCGAGGCCGGGTTGCTTCGCTTCGTCGCAAAGCAGCATGATTTCTGTGAGGCCACTGCCCAAATCGTCATGCAGATCCTGGGCGATGCGGGCGCGCTCGTTCTCCAGCACCCTTTGCATCTTGAGCCGCTCAAGCTTACGCTGCAGGCGGCTGCGGGTTATAGTTATGGAGACGGCAGCCAATCCAAATATAAACGTTCCCGCCGCCAGCGCCTGCACCCAGCGCAGCTCCCAAAAACGAGGGAGCACGTTCAGTACCAGTGCCTGGCTGCTCTCATGCCACTGG
The DNA here is from genome assembly GCA_030042375.1 of Verrucomicrobiia bacterium. Next base: position 3,899 of record JASHZU010000059.1, on the reverse strand, counting down.
CCGTCATAGCCGCCCATCTTCACCCGAAACTTGTACTGGCCGGGCGGCAGTTGGCTGTAGGCTGCCAGACGGGAGGTTCCCGCGTTGACCCAGTCGCGATCCAGCCCGTCCAACCGATGGTAAAAATGCATTGTTTGAGCGGACGCCAAATCCGGGGCAGTATAGTGGAATTCAAAACGCCGGGTGATGGAGGATGCGTTGAAGCCAGACTTGTCCGGAACCAGTTCCACTCCGTCCGCTCTAACCCCTTCGATCAAAAGGTCCGGATTGGCCCATTTCCGGGTGATATCCCGCGGTTCAAAGGCCGCCGCGCCCACCATGTCCGCAACCCAGATTCGGCCGTCAGACGCAAGCGAAGCCACCGGTTGGCCGCCACCGGAACAATAACGGTTGGGCAGGCCATCCCGTGGTTCGAGCCGCCAGCACCGCAAGAGTGGACTGGTGCCGGGCGAATAGGCTGCCAAGCTGGAATCTGAACATCCAAATACTCCATTGTTTGAACTCATCCAAAGGTTGCCGTCGCGATCCTGGGTTAGGCTGGCAATGCTATCGTCTGGGAGCCCGTCAGCCGTGGTAAAATGTTGCAGCCGGCTGCCATCCCAGCGGTATAGTCCGTCTGAAAAGGTGCTGATCCACATCACGCCGTCTTGACCGCAAAGCACAGATCTCAGGTCGGTGCGTCCCAAACGTGCCAGGAGGCTGGCGACACGAGCCTCATGTCCCTCCACGCATAGAAGGCCGTGGCTGGAATCTACCGCCCAGATGCGTCCTTCGTGGTCCTGGGCGAAACAGAGGATGTAGATATCGTCAGGCGTGCGAAAAATGGTCCAGTTTGTCCCTTGGGACAACTCTTGCAGACTGTTCTCCCCACCGCACCACAGATTGCCTGAGCGGTCGCAGAAGAGCGCATGGACCACTACCGGCGGCCCGGGTGCGGTTTTTAAACTGCCGTTTTCCAGCGACACCAAACCGTGATAGGTGCCAACCCATAATCGCCCCTGTGCGTCTTCCCCGATGCTGGCGATGCGTTTGTCCGGAAGCCCATCTTCCACTCCGAAATGCTGGAGCCGGCCATGAGTCCAGCTATAAAGGCCGTTTTCATCCGTCCCCATCCAAACCACGCCGTTTCTGGTCACACACAAGGCAGTCACGTGGTCTTCCGCAGCCTCCTGTGGGAGCAATACCGCTGATACCAGGTGGGGTGTGATCTGAAACAGCCCTTCGCTCAACGAACCCGCCCAGATCGCCCCTTGCTTGTCTTCAAACAAAGCGGTGACAACGCATTTGGCCAAATCACCTTTGGTCTGGACGCGTTGCCACAGGTTATCCGGGGTGCGCACATACACGCCATCCCACCATGTGCTGGTCCATAGCCGGGAGGCCCGATCCTCAAGAATCGCCGATATGGTCGTTCGGGGGGCGCGAGTTTCCCCGGGGCCTGCGGAAGTTGAGTCCATGCCGTGTTCCGCCGAAAAATGCCGAAGCACATCTATTCCATTTGGTGATTCAAGTAAAGAAACATAGATGCCTCCAATCGCCGCCGGACATGCCACACCCATGATGAGAGGGGATTCGCCTCCGGCAGGGAAGCATTTCCAATGTCCGTCAAGAAAGGTGCAGACATTCGATTCTTTTAATATCCAGATTCGCCCATCGGAATCGCTCCAGCATCCTTGCAATCGGCCTTTTGGCAGCCCGGCCAGAGAAACGGTCACGGCCGGCTTGGGTTCGCCGGTTGTGGATTTGCCAAACAACAACAACCCGCTGTCACCCTGAACAACCCAGATGCCACCGTGGTTGTCCATGGCCAGAGGGCTATAGGCAAACCAGGGCCGCTGTTGCATGGAGGAGGACGATGGCGCCCCGCTATGATGGGTGGAGGACGGGGTATGGAGTATCTCGAACCTCCCACGGAAATATCGTGTGATCAGGCCGGAGCCGCTCGCAACCCAAAGAGCACCGTCTTGGTCAACCAGCAGGCCAGCGATTTGCAAATCCTGTTCGCTTGGATTAGGGATGCTGTTGATTTGTGTGAAGTTCACGCCGTCAAACCGCACCAGGCCGCGAAAAGTGCCCACCCACAGGAATCCGTCTAGGGTCTGTGCGATGCTGGTAACCGTATTGTCGGGCAGGCCGTCTTCGACCTGCCAGCTTTGCACATAATAGTCGTCGCCGCATACCGCGAGCGGATGGATGAGTGTGGGAAAAACCAGGAAAGCCCATGCCAGTAATCTGCCGTAAAACATGCCAGACGAGGCACGGCCCAAACGCGCACCGGGGTATTTTTTTGCCGGGGCGGACACCTGGAAATTTCCGGCGGGATGGTGACAGTTTTTCAATCGTGTCCGATGCCGGGGTGCTCGCCCGGTGATGTTCATGTTTTGGAATGACTTAACCACATCGCACTTTTTTCACTCGACTACATTGCACTCTTTTTCACACCAGCGCAAAGGCAAAGTTGCGCCATCGCACCATCACTCAAATGAGTAATATCTCATGGTGTTTTGGTATGTTATGGTATTCACACTTAGTTGAAGTTGATGACGAAAATTATCCATTAGAATCGGAAAATCGTCTATTTTAAAATCCAGAAAATAGTGTAATAGTGTGATAGTAGAATAGTAACAGTTGAACTCAGAAATCAAACTTAACAGACAACCCAGCTTCCTTGCTATGAAAATCAAATTCTTGTTTTGGCGTCATTTTTTAATTCTTTTGGGGTTGTGGTTCTGTAACATGGCATTGAAGCCTGTGGACGTGGCCCAGGGGCAGACGGTGGTCAAAGCGGGCACGGGCACCGATTTGACGGCAGGTGCCAGTTGGGTTGGGGGCACGGCACCCGGCTCAGGCAATGTGGCCGCATGGAACAACTCATCGCTGGGCGGGGCATTAACCCTGGGAACGGACAGCGAGTGGCTGGGGATCAGTATTTCCGGGGATGCCGCGTCCAGTCCGATTTTCATCAGCGGTGCCGGAACGCTGACGCTGGGAAACGATGGGATAGACATGTCGGCTTCCCCTGTCAACCTGGACATTACCAACAGCATCACGCTGGGGGCGAGCCAGGCATGGAACGTTAATGGGGGGACGACGCTGGCGGTGGGGAGTGTTGGGGATGGGGGTTCGGGTTATGGGGTTAGCAAGGCTGGGAACGGGATTTTGGTTTTTGACGGGACCAATACCTATAGCGGCAACACTGTGGTAGGTGCGGGAACCTTGACCTATGACAGTTCGTCGTTCCCGGCGACTCCGGCTGTTACTTTGGACAATGCGACCAACCCTGCGTCGAGCTGGGATTCATCCGTGGGACAGGGGTTCACGGTGGCGCCGGGCACAACCATTACGGTGAGCGGGCTAGGGTTCTACGATTGGCAGGCGGATGGCTTGCAGGCGGCACATACGGTGAGCATCAGCACCAACGGTGGCAACTATGAGACGCTGGCCTCGGTGGTGGTGGATGCGGGGACTGAGGATCCGCTGATCGGCAATTACCGGTTTCACAGTTTGACCAACGCGCTGACTTTGGGAGCGGGCTCATACATATACTGGGCGGACGACGCCAATGTTTACGACGATTGGATCTATTACGATCCCGGGACGGCGATGGCGGAATCCACCAATGGGGTAACCATCGGAGGTGGATCATATATCGGGAACATTGGGACTTTTGGGGAGGTGCCGACCAATTACACCAGCGGGGTCTTTGCGCTGGCGAATTTCCAGTATTACAATAACAATTATAATTATGATAACAGCCTGACAACTCCGGCTGTTACTTTGGACAATGCGACCAACCCTGCGTCGAGCTGGGATTCATCCGTGGGACAGGGGTTCACGGTGGCGCCGGGCACAACCATTACGGTGAGCGGGCTAGGGTTCTACGACTGGCAGGCGGATGG
>JASHZU010000058.1 GCA_030042375.1 Verrucomicrobiia bacterium | reverse complement strand
GTCCGCCCAGTATATGTATGAGCCCGCTCCCAAAGTCAGCGCGTTGGTCAAACTGTGAAACCGGTAATTGCCGATCAGCGGATCCTCAGTCCCCGCATCCACCACCACCGAGGCCAGCGTCTCATAGTTGCCACCGTTGGTGCTGATGCTCACCGTGTGTGCCGCCTGCAAACCATCCGCCTGCCAGTCGTAGAACCCTAGCCCGCTCACCGTAATGGTTGTGCCCGGCGCCACCGTGAACCCCTGTCCCACGGATGTGCCCCAACTCGACGGAGGGCTGGTCGCATTGTCCAAAGTTATGGCTGGAACCGCCTGACCTGGCAATCCGCCGGATGTTGACTGTCCCGCGCTTGCCACAGTATTGCCGGTGGAGCTTTGCCCTTGTACTGAGTTCAGTGCCGCAAAAAAAAGGCACAGCTCAAGAAGCGTCCGGACGCCACCACAGATGCCGGAGAAACGGCTGATGGCCTTAGGTTGTGATGTATGGGTTGCTTTCATATATTTAGATTGTTAGTGTTTTTTGTTAGATGGTGGCGAGATTGATTTTCAGCCTTTGTCAGTCACCGGCTCGAATTGTCCACATTCCGAGGGTGGAATTTTTGATATAGGCGGCATGGCCATCGCAGAACGCGGCGTTGAATCCCTGCAAGTGACGCTTGCCAACAACACCGTCGGTCATAGCCGGACTAGTGGTAGCTGGGTTGTTACCGTCATAAGCCGTACCATAGCCAGCGTTATACCAGGCGTCCGTCATTTCCAGAGCCCAGATTTGAAAATTATTGTATAATCCATCGAAGAAAAGGATCGTACCGGAGTTGTCGCCAACTGCGCTCGCAAAAGTACTGCTGTTTGGAGACCGATTGCCGTCCGTCAACGGACCGTTGCCGCCGGGAGGGGCCCATTGCGGGTATGCGGATACATCATTGCCAAGGACCCCCCACACTTCGTTACCTATATAATCAGCCACTAAAGGCGTTGGCGTGCCCGGGGGACGATTTGCTATCCAATCCGTGTGAGTCAATGCGGCAGGGCACTCATCAACGGCAACGTTGCTGGTTGATTGGCTCTGAATATACGGACTGCAAAAATCTTCCCACCAGTAAAGGTCGCCCGATGAATCATAATAATACGTATAAGGCCACTGATCTTTATTATCGCCGGCATACTGCACCGCGGCCAGCCCTAATTGACGCAGATTCGAAGCACAGGAAATTGACAGGCCTTTCTCCTTCGCCTTTTCCAGCACCGGCAGCAGTATTGCCGCTAGGATCGCAATGATGGCAATGACCACAAGCAATTCAATCAGAGTAAAGCCAGACTGTTTTGTTCTCTCAACTGTTGAATGATTGTTAATAGTACGCACTTATTTATGGATAAACCAACCTATAGAATTCCACAGGCAGCGCCGGATTGATCGTGATGTTGGTTTGATTAATTAGAGTCGAGCCCGAAACCGTACTCCAATCGCTCGGGTTGCCGCTGATGCCTGAAGCCAAATTGTTGGTCTGCTCCTGCAATCGCCATCCCGTGTGATCCGCAGGCCAGGAAAGGGTCAATATATTTCCAGAAACCGTTGCAGTAATGTTTGTCGGATTCGTGTTCACGGATGAAACAATCACCAATGCCAGCGTGTCCCCACCGTTGGTCACCAGGTTAGCCACTAAAGGCACCGGCACGGTTAGCGAAAAACTTCCGTTCCCGCTGATGCCTCCATCAGCCGTTATTAGCGGATAAGTATTACCCGCCGACAATCCGCTGGTACCGCTGATGGTTACGGCGACCGTGCCATTGACCGTCAAAGCACCACCACAGGTAATCAGCGGTGTTGTCGTATCGGCGACATTTTGGAAATTCAACGTCGTTGCGCCATTGTTCCCTATGGTCAGGCTTGATATTGCCGCGCTGGTGGAACCACCGGCGTTGGTCACGCTCAAGCCAGCACCGTCGTTGACGCTAAAGCTGCCGTCGCCGGCAAACAAGGTCGAGATACCTAGCACACCAGCATTAACCGTCGTGCTTCCGCTGTAAGTATTGGTACCCGATAATACCTGTGTACCCGTACCGCTCATCACCAGACTGATGCTGCCGATACCATCCTCTATGCTCCCGCTAAACGTGCTCGTCCCATATTCATTATTCAACCACAACACCGCTGCGCCCGACGCGCTGTTTGTCACCACACCCCCAACGCCTTGACAGTCCGATAACGACACCGCTCCCTGCTCGGTCCCGGCCAAATCCACCACCCCCGACGACCCTATTGCCAGCGCGGTGTTGCCAGGAAGTGTGTTGTTATCGTAATACTGGAAATTCGCCAGTGCCCAGACCCCGCTGCTGTAATTGGTCGGCACCTCCCCAAAAGTCCCAATGTTCCCGATATATGATCCACCTCCGATGGTTATCCCATTGGTGGATTCCGCCATCGCCGTCCCAGGATCGTAATAGAGCCAATCCTCGTATACATTGCCATTGTCCGCCCAGTATATGTATGAGCCCGCTCCCAAAGTCAGCGCGTTGGTCAAACTGTGAAACCGGTAATTGCCGATCAGCGGATCCTCAGTCCCCGCATCCACCACCACCGAGGCCAGCGTCTCATAGTTGCCACCGTTGGTGCTGATGCTCACCGTGTGTGCCGCCTGCAAACCATCCGCCTGCCAGTCGTAGAACC
>JASHZU010000010.1 GCA_030042375.1 Verrucomicrobiia bacterium | reverse complement strand
GTAGTATCAAACCCGACACGCGCACCCTTGTCGCAACCCTTTGATATGGCAATATAGCGACTCATCACGGTCCTTCGTGCCAATTAAAGCTTTGAAGATTTATATGAAAAAAGCATGAGCGGCGCAACAAGTATTTTTTGCCCTTTGGGCCAATAGTCGCGGCGTCAAATGGCGGGTTGCTGCTGCGTCAAACAGTGCAGCGAACCAAAGCCCCAGACCAGGTCCACCGCATGAATCCCCACAACCGGGCGGTCGCGAAACAATTCCCCTAAAATGCCCAGTGCGACACGGTCGTTCGGATCGTTGAAGGTTGGGACGATGACTGCGGCATTGCTGATATAAAAATTAGCATAGCTGGCAGGCAGGCGCTGGCCGTCAAAATAAAGCGGCGCGGGCATAGGCAACTCAACCACTTCCGGACGGGAACCGTCCTCCAGCCGCAGGTCCCGGATGCGTTCCCAATTTTCCGCCAGCGGGGCAAAATTCTCATCGTGGCGGTTTTTTTCGCGGACCAGGACGAGCGTCCGGCGATTCACGAAACGGCAGATGTCATCAATATGGCCATGGGTATCATCCCCGACGGGGCCTTTGGCGAGCCAGAAAATATTCGAGGCACCAAGATAGTTTTTTAGCATGGATTCGATTTCCTTCCTGCCGAGCCCGGGATTGCGCACCTGGACTTTCGGATCCAAATAGCATTGCTCGGTAGAAAGCGAAGTGCCGCTGCCGTTGAGTTCGATGCCGCCGCCTTCAATGACAAAGGGCTTCCCGCCATATTCGGCATGAAATAATTTCTTATGGAGAAGACGCGCGGCCGTTTCCGGCACTTTGGTGTCTTTGCGCCAGTTATCGTATTTGGCCCAGCCATTGAAATGAAAATGGACAATGGCGGTTTCGCTTTTCCCATTTTTGGATTTCCGTTTGATAAACAGCGGGCCGGTATCGCGCGTCCAACCGCGATTGGTGGGGTGAGTAACGAAGTGAATTTTCCGCGCGTCCGCGCCGACACTCTTGACGATGTGGCGCGCCAAAGATTCATCGGCTTTGCCGCGCACCAGCAGATAAATTTTCTCGCCGGCGGAAATTTTTCGAATCATTTCGCCATAGACCCAGGGAATGGTTTCGAATTTCCCCGGCCAATCGTCGGCGTTATGCGGCCAGCCCAGCCATGTGGCTTCATGCGGCTCCCACTCCGCTGGCATGGAATACGCTTCTTCCATGGGTGCAGTCTCAATGGCGACTCTTTGCATATAATCGGGCCGAGGATATCGCTTTGGGGTGTAGGGTACAACGCCAGAAAGTTTTACTATTATTAACAATGTTTTAAAAAACACAGCTTTCTCAGTGGAAAATTTATGAAGATGAGCGATATTAAGGTGCGGTCATTGGTGGACGAGTAAAACCAAGCCGCTGAAAAAAATGTTTTACAGGCAAAACATTATGGGTTTCGGAAAAATTGTCACGGCCATTGGGAAAATTGGCCGGAAGTTTACTTATTTGGTCTTCTTGCTGGCTCTGCCAGTATCCCTTGCAGCCGCTACGGGTAGTTCCCTGACGGCACCGGTGGTTATCACACTTAAGGCAGGCGCAACTGGCGCGGACATTCAAAGGCCGCTCGATTTTTACACCAACGGCTGCGAAGTCGTTCTGCCGCCGGGAAAATATAAAATCTATCAGCCGATCATTTTACAGCATGATTACCAAACCCTGCGGGGAGCAGGACCGAAGACCATCCTGTACCTGGCAGATAATGCGAATTGCCCGGTGATCATCATGGGCCAGCCGGTGGATCATCCCATGCAAACCATTCGCCACCTGAGTGTTACGGGTGTATATATTGACGGCAACCGCACCCATCAAGAGCGCGAACTTTGGCGCGATTCCGGCGAAGGCTCGGAAATCCGCAACAATGGTATTACGGTCCAAAACGTCAGCGATTCAACGATTGAAAACGTGACTTGTACACGCTGCCGTTCGGGCGGACTGGTTACCACGTTAGGTGTGAGCCGGCTCACCGTGCAGGATTTTGCTTCCTGTGATAATGAATTTGACGGCCTGGCTTGTTACCTCACGACAGACTCGGTTTTCTCCGGCCTTTATCTGCATGACAACCCGGGCGCGGGCATTTCCCTGGACCTGGCGTTTGATCATAACCTGATTAAGGACGCCATCCTCGTGAGCAACGACCTGGGCATTTTTATGCGGGACAGCCGCGGCAACCAGTTTAAGAACGTCTCCATCCGCAAAAATCACGACTTTGGCGTGTTCATGGCCCAGGCTTTTGAAACGACAGACCGCGGCTCACAGCCGGAGCCGGACACGGAATGCACGGGCAATGCCTTTACGAACCTGGTCGGCCTGCAGAATGGCCGGGCGGACTTCCGTGTGAACGATATTTCCTGCACCAACAACGTCATCATCGGGGCTCAATTTGATGGAAGCGTGCGCGCGCTTTCAACGCCTGAGCCGGATTTAGTGACCGTGAAATAAACGGTTGCGATCACTAAGTTCGGCGGCGGGAGGCTGTGCTTGCCCTGATTTTGCCGCAAATTGTTTTCCTTAACCCCTCACAGCGTTTTGCGCTTTTCTTTTCTCCTCGCGCCGGGCAACGATTGATTAATTTTAGTTGTTGGCAAATTGCGGAACATTCGTATTGTGGACAGCGCAATATTTCTTAAACCTTGAACGCATGAGCAATAAAACTAAAAAAATCTCCGGCGGCCCTGTTTCACAATTCATTGAGCATCATTACCGGCACTTCAACGCCGCTGCGCTCGTGGACGCGGCGCGTGGCTATGCAAAGCACCTGGAAAGCGGCGGACGCATGATGATTTGCCTGGCCGGCGCCATGAGCACGGCGGAACTGGGCCTCTCCCTCGCTGAGATGATTCGCCGGGACAAAGTGCATCTCATCACCTGCACTGGCGCGAACCTGGAGGAGGACGTTTTCAACCTGGTCGCGCATGATTATTACGTGCGCGTGCCGCACTACCGCGAGCTTTCGCCAAAAGAGGAAGAGGGTTTGCTCAACCGCCACCTCAACCGTGTCACCGATACCTGCATCCCGGAAGGCGAAGCCATGCGGCGCATGGAAAAGGCCATGCTCGAAGTTTGGAGTGAGGCCGATCGAAAAGGCGAACGTTATTTCCCACACGAATTTTTTTACAAGGTCCTTTTGAGTGGCAAATACAAAAAGTACTACCAGATTGATCCGAAAGATTCCTGGATGCTGGCTGCGGCAGAAAAGAACCTGCCCATTGTCGTTCCCGGTTGGGAAGATTCGACACTGGGAAACATGTACGCCGCAGCGGTCATTCGCGGCCGGGAGGATGGTCCGGATCCGATAAGGAACGTCCATACCGTCCGCACGGGTATCGAATACATGACGTGGCTGGCCGATTTTTATACACGAACGACCCCCAAAAGCTCGCTGGGGATGTTCCAAATTGGCGGGGGTATTGCCGGGGATTTCCCGATTTGCGTCGTGCCGATGCTGCACCAGGATTTGCAGCGGGATAGTGTCCCGCTTTGGGGCTATTTTTGCCAAATTAGCGACTCCACGACCAGCTATGGAAGTTACAGTGGCGCAGTACCTAATGAAAAAATTACCTGGGGCAAACTGGGGGTAAAGACGCCTAAATACATCATTGAGTCCGATGCCACCATTGTGGCTCCCCTTATTTTTGCCCATGTATTAGGCTGGTAGGCCCGATTATTGCTCTCTCCATTGGGACAGGTACTCAATGGAACCGATAAATCAGGCGGATTTCCACGTTCTACTAGTGGAAGACGACCAGGACATGCAAGCAATGCTCACGCACGTTCTGGAAAGAGACCGTATTACGCCCCAAATCGCCCCGGATATCCAGCAGGCGCTCAAGACCTTGCGTGAACGTCCGTTTGATTTAATCCTTCTGGATTTGACCTTGCCTGATGGCGAAGGCTTTGAGCTGCTTCGCCAAATCCACGGCGACCCTTTGATCCAGCACACGCCCGTGATCATTCTCACGATGTCCCAAAGTTTGAAAGACAAGCTGATGGGATTCGAGTTGGGCGCGTCGGACTATATCTCGAAAAGCGCGGAGTCTTCCGAACTGCGTGCGCGTATCCTGGCCGTGCTGCAGTCGAAGCGCCAGCAGGACAAACTGATTCAGATGAATCGCGAGCTGACCGTGGCGCGGTCCGCCGCGGAATCCGCCGCGAGGGCCAAAGCGGAATTTCTCGCTTCCATGAGCCATGAAATCCGCACGCCGATGAACGGCGTGATTGCGATGGTGGGCTTGCTCATGGAAACGCCCCTGACCGTCGAACAACGCGGTTACCTGGAAACCATCCATGCCAGCAGCGACGCCCTGTTGACCATCATCAACGATATTTTAGATTTATCAAAAATCGAAGCGGGCAAGTTGGAATTGAACCCGCATTCATTCAGCCTCCGCAACTGCATCGAAGAAACGCTGGAGCTGATGGCGGCGAAGGCGTTTGAAAAAAATCTCGATTTGGTCTGCGAAATCGCCGACGACATCCCGGCCATGATCGTCAATGATCCGATGCGGTTGAGACAAGTCATCATGAATTTAATCAGCAACGCCATTAAATTCACCAAGACCGGCGATATCTCGGTGCTTGTCCGGACGATTTCATCCCGGACAGAAGAGGACGGGCGCCAGCAAATGCGTTTGCAATTTTCCGTCAATGACACGGGCATTGGCATTTCCGCCGAGGGGCTGACAAAATTATTCAAGCCGTTTGGCCAGGCGGAAGCGTCCACCGCGCATAAATTTGGCGGCACCGGTTTGGGATTGGCTATCAGCAAACGGCTGGTGGAGTTGATGGGCGGAAAAATCTGGGCCGAAAGCGTTCCCAACAGCGGTTCCACGTTCTATTTCACTCTCAACGCCACCGCCGAAGCCAACGCCGCGTCGTTTTCATTGGCCGGACGTCAGGCAAAACTGGCCGACCTGCGCGCACTGATTGTCGATGACAATGCCGCCACCCGCCAAACGCTCGGAGGGCAGCTCACGCGCTGGGGAATGGCCTCGCGCACGGCCAAAAGCCCGCAGGAAGCCCTCGACTTGCTCCGCGCGGGCGAGGGATTTGACCTGGTAATCCTCGACTCGCAATTGCCCGGCACAGACGGATTTTCGCTGGCGGCCGAAATTCACCAACTCTCCAACTCCCAACTGATTCCGATTGTTTTGCTCGTGCCGATGGGCGTTCGCATGGAGACGCCGCCTTCCACGCGCATTCCGTTTATCAATTACACGGCCAAGCCCACCCGCGCCATTCTGCTTTTTGAAACGCTGAACCGCGCTATCACCAACGCCCGGTCGCCCGGAGAAAGACCCGTCGCCGCCCCGTCGCCGCAACCGCAGGCCGCGCCGTCGTCGCTCCAGGTCCTTTTGTGCGACGACAACGCTATCAACCAAAAAGTCGCCGTGCGCATTTTGCAACAGCTCGGTTACAAGCCCGATGTCGCGGGAAATGGCCGCGAGGCGGTCGAGGCCATGGACAAGAAAAAATACGATTTGGTTTTCATGGACGTCATGATGCCCGAAATGAACGGCCTGGAAGCCACCCAGGAAATCCGCAACCGGCAAAAAGCCGGCACATCGGAAAATTACAAATCGCGGATTGTGATCATCGCCATGACGGCGCAGGCCATGCAGGGCGACCGCGAAAAATGCATCGAATCAGGCATGGACGATTATTTGTCCAAGCCCATTCGTCCCGGAGACATACGAAATATGATTGCGAAATGGATGGACACCAAAGATTCCTCACAAGCCAAAGCGCCTGCGGCGGCAGCGGCGAACTCACTTCCCACCGGTGAACTCCCCGTGGACATGGAACGGCTCACCGAAATGGCCGGCGGCGACAAAGACATGCTCAAGGAATTGGTCGATTTGTTCTACAAACAAACCGCCAAGCAATTGATTCAATTGGAGGCCGCCATCCGCGCGGCTAACGCGGAGGAAGTGCGGCATGTGGCGCACAGTTGCAAGGGCGCAAGCGCCACGATGGGCATGGGGCCGCTCGCAGCCATCTTTTTTGAATTGGAAAAGAAAGGCCGCGCCGGTGCGCTCGATGGCGCGACCACTTTGTTCACGGACGCCTCGCGCGAATACAAACGCGCCCAGGAATTTTTAGCGACGCAGCCGGTTTTGGCCGGAACGCCGGCAGCCGCCGTATGCACATGAAGAAAATCCTCATCATCGAAGACGACCAGATTCTCGCCAACATCTATCGGAACAAGCTCGCGGTAGAACATTACCAGGTCGAAGTGGCCCACAACGGCGAGTCGGGCCTGGCGCTGATGCGCAGTTTCCTGCCGGACATGATCCTGCTGGACTTGCTGCTCCCGCAAATGCCCGGCATAGATGTCATCAAGCACGTCCGCTCGGAAAAGGATTTTGCCAGCCTGCCGGTCGTGGTGCTTTCCAACACCTATCTCACCAATCTCATCCAGGACGCGTGGAAAGCCGGCGCGAGCAAATGCCTTTCCAAGGCCAGTTGCACGCCCAGGGAGATTGTGGACATCGCCCGCCAAACCATCGGCGCCGCCGACAATGGCGCTGCGCTGGCTGCGGCGGCGACGAATGGGAAAGTCCACCATATCGCCTCCAACGCACAAGCCGATGCGGAATTTCAGGCGGAACTGCGCAAGGCGTTTACCAACAGCCTGCCCGCCACGCTCAACACGTTGCGCGGCGCGCTGGTGAATCTCTCGCGTGCGCCCGACGATGTCCAGCGCCTCAAGCTCATTTACGAACTGCACCGGCGCGTGCATGCGCTTTCCGGCAACGCCGGCATCTCCGGCCTCTTTCTTATCGCGCAAATGGCCTCCGCGCTCGAGGCGTTGCTCAAAGAACTTTACGAAAAGCCCAAGAGCATCAACGCATCTACCATGCGCACCGTGGCCGCCGGGGTGGATTTCCTGGGATTTCTTTTCCAGCGCGGCATCGACCCGGGCAAGCAGGAAATCTCGCACGCGAACATCCTGGTCGTGGACGACGAACCCATCTCGCGCCGCGCGATTGTGTACGCGCTCGAAAAGGCGCAGCTCACCTCCACCGGCGTGGATAATGCCACGCACGCGCTGGGGCTGATTGCCGACACTCTCTTTGATCTCGTCTTCCTGGACGTAGACATGCCGGAGATGAACGGCTTTGAGTTGTGCAGCAAAGTCCGGCAGATGCCGCACCACCAAAAAACGCCCGTGCTTTTTGTGACCGGCCTAAGCGATTTCGAAAGCCGCACCAACTCGACGATGGCCGGCGGCAGCGACTTCATCGCCAAACCGTTTTTGTTCATCGAACTCACCGTCAAAGCTCTCATGCACGTGCAACGCGGCAGGCTCACTTCGAAAATGGCACACGCCATGACTAGCTGAACATTTCCTTCGCCATGACGCCTTCGGCCACTTTGGTCAC
>JASHZU010000447.1 GCA_030042375.1 Verrucomicrobiia bacterium | reverse complement strand
ACGTCACCGCGATGAAATTGCACGCCCGCTTTTTGCAGGCGCGGCACGTTCAACTCCGAACCACGGCGATAGAGATTGTCCATCGCGACAATTTCCGCGTTTGGAAATGCCGCGCGCAAAGCCATCGCCAAGTTTGAGCCGACAAAACCCGCGCCGCCGGTGATAAGAAATTTATTCAAAGCAGAAAAGATAAAGGTGAAAGTAAATTTTTACTTCTGCTTTTCTTTGGTCGCCTGGTAGATCTCGCCAAAAACATCGTCCAGTGTTTTGGTGATGTCCCAGCCCGGATAGTGCGTCCTCATTTTCGTAAGGTCGCTGATGTAGCAGATGTGGTCGCCCGCGCGGTTTTGGTCCACATATTCATAATGCATTTTCTTCCCACTGAGGGCCGCTGCGCGGTCAAACGCTTCCAGGATGGAAACACTGTTATTCCGGCCGCCGCCGATATTATAAACTTCCCCGCAGCGCGGTTTTTCGTAAAAAGCGTGGATAAACCGGGCAACGTCGAACGAATGGATGTTGTCCCGCACTTGTTTCCCCTTGTAACCAAAAACCTTGTAAAGGCGACCATCCACGTTGCACTTGATGAGGTAACTCAGGAAACCATGAAGCTCCACGCCACTGTGATTTGGCCCCGTCAAGCAGCCGCCGCGCAGGCAGCACGATTTCATGCCGAAGTAACGGCCGTATTCCTGCACCATGACGTCGCCGCCCACCTTGGAAGCGCCAAAGATGCTGTGCTTGCTTTGATCAATCGGAAAATATTCCGGGATGCCACCGTCATAAAGAGGATCATCATAGTCCCAGCGAAGAGGCAGTTCCTTCAATTTGATGGTGTTGGGTTTGTCACCATAAACTTTATTGGTGCTCATGTGCGCAAACACCACTCCCGGAACACGGCGGCGCGCTGCTTCCAGCAAATTCAAAGTGCCCACCGCATTGACGTCGAAATCGTCAAAGGGCCGGGAAGCCGCCAGGTCGTGGCTGGGCTGTGCGGCCGCATGAACAATCATGGTCGGCTTCAGGGCCGAGATCAATTCATCCACCCCGGTGCGGTCGCGAATATCCAGTTCGTGATGATGAAAGTTCTTGTGGGTGGCCAGCAGGCGCCGCTGGTTCCAGCGCGTGTCACCGCCGGCGCCGAAAAAGTCCGCGCGCATATTGTTGTCCACGCCATGGACATCCCAGCCGAGTTTGCAAAAATACTCGACCACTTCCGACCCAATCAGGCCGGACGAACCCGTAACTAGTAAGTTATTCATGCTTTTGATTAATAAACCAACCGACTTAATTTTCGGAAAATTCGAACCCGGATGTAAAACCCATTTTTGTTTCCCGTTTTTTAGGGCAGACTCCGTCCCGGTCAATTCGCAAGCGTAATTTTTCCGCTTACAAATCTACATGTCTTCGTCTTCGCATTTTTCATTTTCGCTGGAAGTCCGGTTCTCTTTTAGTCTCAGCCGATGCGGCAGGATCAAACATACCCTGAAACTGCCGCTACATTCGGACTTCCATGCCCGTTGCGCTGCGCAAAAACCCCGCTGCCTGGATTGGCCCCTGTCCTGATTCGGCTCCCGGCAATACGGCATATCGCCGCCATGGCTCATTGTGTTTCAGTCGTTGAATGATATTCCGAGTACTTGTAATAATGATAGGAACGGCCGGTGGCGTCAGTCCTATTCAAAATCAACCCCAAAACGGTGGCCTGCCGCTGGTAAAGCAATTCGAGTGCCTCTTTGACCATGTTTGAGCGGGAAAAATGGCTCCGCACTACAAATAACGTACCATCCATTTTGGGCGCCAAAGTGGTCGCATCGTCCGCTGCAAACACCGGGCTGCTGTCAATAATAATATAATCGAACCGCTCCCGAAGGACGGCCAGAATCCGGTCAATGGCATTGTTCAAAAATAAATCGCCTGGATTTCGCGGGCCGCTGCCACGGGCGATAAACGAGAGGTTTGGCATGGCCGTCTCCTGGATGAACTTGTCCAGGTTGTTGGGATCGAGCAAAAGTTCCGCCAGCCCCGGCTTGCTTTTCAACCCCAACAAATCATGAAGACGTCCTTTGCGCAGGTCCGCGTCTATCAGGAGCACTCGCGCGCCGCCCAAAGCCATAATCAGCGATAAATTTGAGGCGATTGTGGATTTGCCTTCATTGGGCACAGCACTCGTGATGAGCAAAACTTTAGGACGCACGCCGTCCACCGCAAAGTACAGCAAGGCCGATCGCAAGTTGCGATACGATTCCACGTACATATGGCGCTCGTCATTGTCCGCCAGCAAAGCCAGCGGAGCGCCATTCCGGCTTCCGGGCATTTCGGGAACCTGGCCAACCACATGGTCCCCAATCCGTTCTGCTACTTCGGTCACGGATGAAAAGCGGTCGTCACGAATCGTAATCAAAAATATGATCCCCAGGCCAACGGCCAGTCCTCCAATGCAGGACGTGGAGATATTGCTCTTTAACTTTCCATACGAGCGCGACGCGCCGGAGGCGTGCTCCAGGATGGCCAGCGGGTCCTGATCAATGTTGCGCGTGATATCCACGTTGTCTAAAAGCGACGTTAAACGGTCAAACATTTTTTGATTGCGTGTGATGCTGTCCTCGAGATTGTTTGCCTCGGCGATGCGTGCGCTGTCATATTTTACCCGGATTTCCCATTGGTAGATGGCGTTGGTAATACTGTCCATCTCGATCATGAGCGCCTTGCGGTCGACCGCAATATCCTGATCATTTTGCCGGCGATAGAAATCGATCAGATTCTGGGCGTTGGTGATGTCCTCGTTGAGTTTGACAATTTTAGGGTGGGTCGGACGCAAATACTTGCTCAACTTGGCCCGTTCAAATTTTAGCGATTCAATTTGCTGGATCGCTTCTTCGCTTTCCGAAATGGGGGCGCCGCTGTTTGGATTATTGCCTGAGATTTGGCTAAACAAGGGGTTGGCCATGTTGGTTGAATTTAATATCGGTCCGATTGGCGCGACCGTCTTTTCCAGCTCTACCGCATCCAGCATATTGCTTCTCAACAAGTCATCGGCCAATTGGGCCTTTAATTTAGCCAGTTCAGACCCCCCTACTTCGTTTTCCTGCTCCAAAACGGCCAGATTATTGCTCTCTTCATATTGCGATAAATTTGTCTCCCCGGTGTTCATGTCATCTTGCAGGATGTTAATCTGCTGCGAAATGGAAGCCAGCGTGTCATCGGAGACATCCTTGCGAACCGTCTTCTTGTAATCCAAATAAGAACCAACCAGCGCATCCAGATACACCTGGGTAAAAGCGGGATTGGCGCTGTCGGCTTCCACAATAAACACGGAACTTTTAGGCGCTTGATAAACATTGATGGATACACTCAGCGGATTTCCATTCTGGTCAACGGCAATTTGGTTGGTTTGCAGGCGCGACAATGCCATTTCTCTCAAAGGCTCGCTCTGCAACACCGCCGTTAATGTGCCGAAATACGTGTCTTCGTCTTGGGCAAAAGAAGCGCCGTCAGGCAACTGCAGCTTCTCCGTCTCCCACATGCTGGCCCGGGAAACAAAGAGTGGTGGCGTCTTCACGAAATCAACCACCCCCGCAACCAGGGCCAGAATCAAGGTGATGACCGGAATCCACCAAAACTTCCTCAGGAAAAAGAGAAATTTTTTAATGCGAAACTTTGGAGGCGGCGGGGCCGCGTTAACGTCCACTGGCGCTCCGACCTGAAAGCCGGGATTGTTGGGAGGGAGGGGCGTTAAACTGCTCATATCGGCTAAAAACGAAAGGTTTTTTCCGGAACAAAAATGAGGTCGCCCGGTTCTACCTCCGGATCATTTTTCTCTTTCCCGTGGTTCAGAGTGGCAGAAACATTGACGGTAATGACCATATTGGTGCCGCTTTCCGTTGTGCGCGTAATGCGCACATGCGCCGGGTCGGCAAAATCATCAAGTCCCCCCGCCCGCAAAATGGCTTTGCTCACGGTCAGCACATCGTCCCGCGGCATCTCCAGCGGCCCCGGCGACCGCACACCACCCACCATATAAATCACGCCCCGGCTGGCCATCGAATTAACGGAAATGATGACCGTAGCCTGGTAATAATATTTCTTTTGCAATTCCGTTTTAAGCTGCTGCGCCAACTCCTTGCACGTCTTTCCCACGGCAGGGTAACGCCCAAGGTAGGGCACTTCAATATCGCCCGAATCCGTCACCAGCAATGTCTTGACGTCATCCTCATCCTCGACCACTTGATAATTAACCGTGTCACCGCAGGCCAAATGGTAGTTATCGTCCAATCCATCCATGCCACTGATAGGAGTATCGATTGGAACATTCGGAGTATTGGTGGAAACATCCGTGGAAGTATTAGCCACAGCATTTGTCGTGGCAGCAGAAGGGGCCAATGACGCAGTCTGCACTGTGGGCCCTGCTGACACAGTCTGCGCTGGCGGTGCCGCTGGCGCGGTTTGCATTACTGGCGTTACCGGCGAGGCCTGCGCTATTGCCATCGTTGATACGGTCTGCACTGCTTGCGTTGCCGGCACGGTTTGCGGCACATCAAGAGAATACCTGCTCGCCGTCGAGGATGGTGTCGAAGGCAAACCCGAGAATTCCGAATCAGTCCCGGATGACGGAAGGTTCGTTTTGGGTGCAGGAGGCGCCGCTGGCATGGTCTGCACTGCTTGCGTTGCCGATACGGCTGGCGGCAAATCAACAGAATACTTGCTCGCCAATGAGGACGGTGTGGGAGGCAAGTCCGAGAATTCCGAATCAGCCCCCAACGACGCAGTCGCAACACCCAGCATGGCCACGGCACAAATTGCCGGAAGCCGCCACCGGTTTAATAGATGGGAATAAAACATCATATTGTATGATATGTGATTTGTATCCCAACAACATTTTGTAAATAGCTTCTGCCGCCGATATCTGAATCCCGCTCCGTAATCTGGTAAGTCAGGGTGGCTGAGAATCGTTTGGTGATAGCGTACGAAAAACCAATGTTGCCTCCGTACCAGTTATAAGTTTCTGGCTGCGAGAGCAGTGGAGAATTAGGTGGTAAAGGCGTTATAACCGTGCTCCCGGTTCCCTGATGGCCGTGCTGGAAAAATAAATTCGGCTGGAAGCTGAAATACCTGATGAAATTCCAGGTGGCCCCCAGGTTAACGTTCCAAACCTGATCCGCATCCGATTGCACGCCCAGGTCAAGGTTGCGGCCCGCACTAAGAGAGTAACTGAACCGCTTGGTAAGTTGGTGCGTTATGTTCAGGTCGGCATACCATGAACCCTGGTCAGACGTTCGCAGGAACTGGCTTGTATCATCAAATTGATCGTACGAATAACCAATGCGCGGCTCGACATGAATATATTTGTCCGGATGCCAATCCCCATAAACACCAGCGCTATACGCCGTGTTGTCATTCAGTTCATTCTGCTCATACGCCGTGTAAGCCACCGTTCCCTCCACGCCGGTCGTGAGGGCAGAATTCCAATTGTAACCCACACGGGTATAGCCTGTCTCTGTCGAATTATTGACGTTATTAAACGTGCCCGATGTGGCTAAGGTATTTCCATGATCGTATCCCACCGTCATGGAAATATATTTGAGGTCCCATTCGCTGACGATCCCGGCGCTATTATTAAAAGTCCCGTAAATACCCGTGCCGGCCACCTGTGGACTTGATGAGGAATCCTGGACGTAACTGAATTGGTCATGCACATTGAACATCACGTCCTTGATATAAAAAGTATAGGACAGGGCCGACCCGGATGATAAATACCATGAGCTCAAACTGGGATGCATGGTATATTCGTTGTAACCCACCGTGACATTCAGTTGGAGTATGTTCTGCTTTGTCAACGGATAGCTCATCAGTATCCCCAGCGTCGGAAGGATGATAATATCGTCCTGCCTGTTGTTCTCAGTGCAGTTGATGTTATCGTTGTAACTAACGCTCAGCGATGGAGTGAGCAGCATCCTGAAATCACCGCTCTTAAAAGTATAATCCGTCATTTGCCCCTGTTGACTCCGCAACTCTGCTGCAGATTCATCAGCCATGTCATTGGACAACCCCACCTGCCCGCGAGCCGGCAGGACCGCTGCAAAGATGGACATAATCGCCGGGCATGCCGCCACCACAGGTATGCGACAATACAAGGGTGTTTTGAACGCCTTTTTTTTCATCGCAGGCATCCGTTTAGAGCGCGCTCCCTGGCGCCCTTGATGCACCCGGCCGGATATTGGCCGTTGGCAGGTTTCCCGCAGTGCCTTCCCGGCGGCTCGGGCCCCCCCCAGTCTGCCCCATTCTATCCTTTCCCTGGCCGATAATCTCCGCCTGGCCGCCCCACGGGCACAATCCATTGGCGTGCAGGGGACAGGTGGGCTTATTTTCCGATTTCCGCGTCGACGGCGTCTCCGGCCCCAACGCCTGCTTACGCCATTGGCCCGGGCTGGTCCCGTAGCGTCTCTTAAAGCACGTATTGAAAAGTCCCAAATGATTAAAACCACACTGCTCGGCCACATTGATCACCTTCTCACGCGGGTTGCGCAACAGGGACACCGCCTTCAAAAGCCGGATTTCCATCCTTAACGCCGTGATCGAAAGGCCAAAATGCTGGTGGAAAAGGCGGTTAAGATGACGCCGGCTGCAACTGAACTTGGCCGCCAGTTCATCCACTGAAAGCGTCAACAACTCGGCGGACGAGAGCTTTTCAAAAACCTGGATCATGTGGTCTTCCGCCCATCCCATGCCGCTCCTCTGGGAATGCACCGTCTTAAATTCGTCGCTCAAAATCGCGGCCACGATTCTCAATAACTGGCTTCTTTGCTGGAGCCGGGGCTGGGAGTGCGCCACTTCCAGGATGGGCTGGCATTCCACCGCCACCGGGCTGCCCGGCATAAAAATCTTGCCCGCCTTGAAATTGGCCATCACGTTATGCAACAAACCGATTTCGTTGCTCGCGAACAGCGGGAATAAATGCTCAAACACTAGCGAGAAAGTGGCAAATATGCATTCGCTTTTTTCTTCGGCATAAAGCTTGCCCACCGAATGTTTGCTGGAAACCACGATATTTCCCGGCACCAGCCGCTGGGTGGCATTCGGGTACACGTACTTGGCAATGCCGCCTTTTAAGAAGACGAACGTGTATTCATCGTCATTACGGGCTTGATTCGCCCACAATTCTGATGGCTGCAAGCGGACCAACCGCAGTTTAAAATGGTCATCCCCAAGCATAATTCGTCGTCAGATCTTTTTTCGTGTCATTGTGCCGGGCACAAAAAGCCCGCATAGTTGATTTTTTCCGAATCGCCTGCGTTCAATGTTCCTGTCTCAATTAACCCGCACTTGGCCCAAAAATCTATTCGTATTTGAGACCCAACACTGCACTTTTAGGACAGCACAAATAATACCATAACTTTCCAATCTTTTAAACGAACAATTAAGAGTGTCAAAAAAGCTGTCTTCAGGCACGAAACTGCCGCGACCTGCTATCCGCTAACTTCTTCTTTCAATAACAGCTTATCCATTGCCTCTTTGACGTCAAGCAAACTCGCGGGCTTGGGAATCAAGGTATCGATGCAGGAATGGTCCTGGGGGGGATTGCCGGTAAACATCACAATCAGTGTGGAAGGAGAGCGCATCTTGATGACATGCGCCAGTTCCGCGCCTGACATCCCGGACATGGAATTGTCCGTCAGAATCAAATCATGGGTCTTGGGATCGAATCGCGAAAGCGCCTCTTCCGCGCTCCGGGCCGTGTCCACGACATATCCAACATTATCAAAAAACCACTTCGTTAACACCCGAATGTCGTCGTTGTCGTCAACGAGCAGGATCGTTCTTATTCGAGGTGTCGATGATTTTTCCACAAATTATTTTTTCTAAATTTTTTTAAGCCCAAAAAAACACATGCGTTCGCGTATCATTCGCCACGCAACCACGTGCCGCACACCTGTATATACCTATATATTGGAATGCACCTGGGCTTTTATTTCGATAGAAGAAAGTAAAAAACATTCCTAAGATTGTCTATGCTTAATCAGGACAAAAAGGGGCACTAAAAGGACATCCCGTTTGCTACTATACAACCCTTTGTGCCACCCGGTTCTCCCCCTGCGCCCCCCTTCGCCACGCCACTTCCCGGGGCCACACCATAGAATTGAATTGCGGTTTTGGCCATTCCCAGTCATAAAAAACCGATGCTTGCAAAGGTCTCTTCCGCCGCGCTCACCGGCATCGAAGCTTACCCCGTGGAAGTGGAGGTTAACGCCGGTTACGGCGATACCCTCATCATTATTGTCGGCCTTCCCGATGCCGCCGTCCGGGAATCGCGCGACCGCGTCACCACCGCCCTGATTAATTCCGGCTATTCCCTTCCCATGGGCCGCACGACCATCAACCTCGCTCCCGCCGACGTTAAAAAAGAAGGGCCGGGCTTCGACTTGCCCATTGCGCTGGGCATGCTCGCCGCCAGCGAACAAATTGAGACCGACCAGCTCGACCAGTTCGTTGCCGTGGGCGAACTCGCGCTCACCGGCGCTGTTCGCCAGGGCAAAGGCATTTTGCCGATTGCCCTTTGGGCCAAAGCCGCTGGCAAAACCGGCATTCTTGTTCCCGTCGAAAATGCCGGTGAAGCCGCCGTGGTCGCCGGCCTGCAAGTCATCCCGGTGCAAAACCTCCGCGAAGCCGCACAATTTCTCGAAGGCGATATTAAAATTTCTCCCCACCGCGTGGACACCCGGAAAATGTTCGACCAGGACACGGACGGCGAATTCGATTTCTCCGAAGTC
>JASHZU010000446.1 GCA_030042375.1 Verrucomicrobiia bacterium | reverse complement strand
ATGATGTGCTCACTGGCGCGGGTAAATTTGCGTTCCATCCGGGACGGGTTTATGAGCGAATCGGATTTTCCCAAGCTGACGAGCGCGGCGGGCAAGCTGGCCAATTCCAAGCTGTTTATTGACGACACGGCGGGGCTGTCCATCCTGCAATTGCGCGCGCGGGCACGGCGATTATCACAGCAGCACGGTATCAAGCTTTTTGTCATTGATTATTTGCAACTTTTGCATTCTACTGGGCGCCGTTCGCAGGACAACCGTCAACAGGAAATCGCCGATATTTCCAGTGGTATTAAAGCCCTGGCAAAGGAATTAAAGGTGCCGGTCATCGTGCTGTCACAGTTAAACCGTGAGTTGGAGCGTGACAAGAGCCGCAAGCCGCGCCTGAGCGATTTGCGCGAGTCCGGGGCGATTGAACAGGATGCCGACCTGGTGGGTCTGTTGTACAAACCCAATGCCGGCGAGGACGATGAGGCCCCGGAAGAGGCCGACGGTGTGCCGGTGAATTTGTTGATTGCCAAGCAGCGTAACGGCCCGACGGGCGATGTGAACTTGACGTTCTTAAAACCATACACGCGATTTGAAAGCGCAGCCAAAGTCAGCGATGAAGACATGCCGGGACAGTAGCCGATGAAATTTTTTTTTCGCCTTTTCGCAATTTGGCTGTTGCTTGCGTGCGCCACATCCGGCCGGGCGCAGGAAGCGGGAGGGCCGAAAATTGACCGGGTGGACATCCAGTATGTCGGGCCGGCTTCCGTGAACGAGCAATTCGTCCGCTCCCACATCCAACTCAAAGCCGGGGACATTTACCTGCCCGCCTCCACGGAAAGCGACATCCACGCGCTTTATAGCACGGGCCAATTCTCCAATGTCCGCATTGCTTTCGAGATGCAGCCCGACGGCGGGGTGGTTTTGACCTATGTCGTCGAGGTCAAGCCGCGGCTGACGCAGATCAAAATCGTGGGCAACGTGAAGATGAAGACGTCGAAAATCGAAAAAAAAATTACCTCAAAGGTTGGGCAGCCGCTGGATGAAGAAAAGTTGTTCATGGATAGCCAGGCAATTACGGATTTTTACCAGTCCAAAGGCTACCCGGGCACGGTCGTCAAATGCGTCCCGGACATAGATGAAATAGCGGGAACCGCCACGGCGACGTTTCAGATCACCGAAGGCCGCAAGATAAAAATCCAGCACATTGATTTCATCGGGGCGGCGGCTTTCTCGCAGAGGACATTGCGCCACCAAATCAAAACCAGGCAGCACTGGATGTTTTCCTGGCTGACCGGCAGCGACGTCTACAAAGAGGACCAGTTCGAGGACGACAAGGAAGCCCTCGCCGACTTTTACCGCAACCACGGCTACCTGGATTTTGAAATCAAGGACATCCGCTTCCAGTATCCCAGGCCCAACCGGATGGACATTCAATTTTTTGTTTTCGAAGGCCGCCAATATAAAGTGGGCGCCATCACGTTCACCGGGGCGACACTGCTGCCCGTGGCCGCCATCAGCCCCAACTATAATCCCGGGCCCGAGCCCAAACCCAAATACAGCCCCGCCGATGTCGCATGGCAGCGGGCAAAGAAACTTAACCATGACTTTGCCATGAAAACGGGCGGGGTCTTTACCCCGGACGGTCTGAATGTGACAAACATGACGGCGATTTCGGATTTTTACGGCAGCATGGGCTACATCAATGTCCAGCCGGGCGAGGGCCTGAACGTGGAGCAAATTCCCGACGTGGATACCGGCACGATGGATTTGGCCTTTACCATCCAGGAAGGGCACAAGACCTACGTGGAGCGAATCGACATTCAAGGCAATATCAAGACCAAGGACAGAGTCATCCGGCGCGAGCTGTCGATTGCGCCCGGGGACGTCTTTGACATGGTGCGCGTGAAATTGAGCAAGGACCGCCTCGAAAACATGAATTACTTCGATGATGTGGATTTGCGGCCCGAGCCGACGGAGCCGCCTATTGCCGGCCGCGCGAACCTGCTCGTAAACGTCGTGGAAAAGAACACAGGCAATTTTACGGTGGGCGCCGGGTACAGTTCCGTGGAAGCGCTGGTGGGCTACGCGCAAATCTCGCAGATCAATTTTGATTTATTTAATCCGCCTTATTTCACCGGCGGCGGCCAGCAATTTACTTTAAGGGTCCAGCTCGGCACCAAGGAACAGGAATACTCGGTGGACTTTGTCGAGCCGTGGTTTTTAAACCGCAAACTGGCGCTGGGAGTGAGCCTTTATCACAACGTCTGGGATTACCAAAGCCCCAACGATGTTTACAACGAAGCCCTCACCGGCATCCGCCTGAGCCTGACGCGCGCTTTGTGGAGCGATTTTGTGCGCGGCACCGTTTTTTATAACCTGGAAGACATCGGCATCTTCCTGAATGACGGGTGGCATGGATATCAATATGGTCCCAGCGGCTCTTCGGGCACGCCCACCATAATTTCTCCCAATGTTCCGCCCGCCATCCTGCAGCAAGTGGGCAACCATTTATTTAACCGCTTTGGCGGCTCGCTCACTTACGACACCCGCAACAGCCTGCAGCTTCCCAATTGGGGGCAATTGACGGAGTTTGATCCTGAGATAAACATTGGCGATGAGGATTATTGGAAAATGCAATTAAAGACGGCCTGGTTTTTCCCGAGTCCCTTTGCGTGGATGGATCCCAGCTTTTTTTCCGGCCACGTCCTCGAAGCAGACGGCCAGGTGGGCATGGCCCAGTCGGTTACCGGCCAGGACGTTCCTTTCTACGACCGGTTTTACCTTGGCGGCATCTATGACTTGCGCGGCTTTAAATATCGTAACATCGGGCCGCGCCAGCCGAATCCCTATGTGGCCGGTTACTTTTACAATGAACCCGTGGGCGGCGACAGCATGTGGTATGGCACGCTCGAGTACAGCCTGCCAATTTTTGAAAAGCCCGGCGGCGTGGGACTGCGCCTGGCCGCATTTTATGATATCGGCAGCGTCGGCAACGGCACTTACTCTTTCAGCGGGAACTTTGATGACGACTGGGGCGTGGGAATCCGGCTGAACATTCCCCGGCTGGGCCCGTTGCGGCTCGACTACGGCATTCCCATCACGCATGATCGTTGGAATGGCTCGTCCGGCCAATTCCAGTTCAGCGCCGGTTATCAACATCCATTTTAAGATGAAAGCAGCGATACATAATGCCATGGCGGCCAAACCGGTTCTGGCCGGTTTGCTGATGCTCTTTTTTGCCATGGCGGTGGCGGCGCAATCGGTTCCCTTTGATTGGCCGCTTTATTTCGAAGCCAATAAAAATCAAACGCAATTTGTCTCGCGCGGCAGCAGTTATCAATTCCTGATTTCGGCCGGCGGCGCGCAAATCGTCCTGCACAATACCGCCGGCGGCACGGCCATGGCGCAAATGCAACTGGTGGGGGCAAACGCCCTGGCGCAAATCCGGGGCGACGGCGAATTGCCGGGTAAAATCAACTACCTGATCGGCAACGACCCCGGCCAATGGCAAACCGGCCTGCCGACGTTTTCCCGTGTCCAAATCTCTGAAATTTATCCCGGGATCAATTTGGTTTTCCACGGCAACCAGCGGCAATTGGAATATGATTTCGCTATCGCTCCCGGGGCCAATCCAGACAACATACAGATTCATTTTCAAGGCGCGGACAAAATTTCCATTGGCCCCGATGGCAGCCTGGTTTTGAACATCGCCGGTGGCGAAATTTGCCAGCCCAAACCGAAGATATATCAATCCATGGGCGGGACGCGCCGGGTTATCAGCGGCGGTTACAAAATGCTGGACGCGCAGACGGTCGCATTTGAGACGGACGCATACAACCATTCCCTGCCTTTGGTGATTGACCCGCTTTTAAGTTACTCGGCCTATTTTGGCGGCATCAAGGGAGACACGGCTTATGCGATAGCGCTGGACACCAATAGTTTTGCGGACTCGACCAACGGCTACATTTATATCGCCGGCCAAACGGTTTCCAAACAATTTTTCACTCCCGGCGCTTACCGGACGAATTTTGCCGGCGGCAATATTACCGGCGACGCCTTCGTGGCCAAATTCAGCAATCCGCCCAGCAACCTGGTCTACCTGACCTATCTCGGCGGAACGAACGACGATGCAGCTTATGGCCTGGCGGTGGATGCCGCGGGCGACGCGTTTGTGACCGGTTTTACGGCTTCGAGCAATTTTCCCATGGCCAATGCCATTTATTCGAATATTCCCACTGCCTTTAATTTCCCCACCGAGCATTATTTCAACAGCGCGTTTGTCACGGAGCTGGGGCCGGGCGGTTCAAACCTGGTTTATTCCACGTATCTGGGCGGGACCCATGACAATGTCGCCACCAGCATCGCCCTGGATTCGGCAGACAATGCCTACGTGGCTGGTTATACGTACTCAACCAATTTCCCTATCAGCACCAATGCCTTTCAATCCAGTTTGGCCTGCAGCAACAATTTTTATTTCAATGCCAATGCGTTCGTAACGGAACTTTCATCAAACGAAAATGGTTCCGCCTCGAACCTGCTTTATTCGACTTTCCTGGGCGGAACAAACTATGACGCGGCGGAAAGCATCGCCGTGGGCGGCGACGATTATGTCTATGTGGCCGGGTTTACGGCCTCGACGAACTTCCCGACATGGAATACGCCGACGAATATATTTACCAATTTTCCCGCGATTAATCATTTGAACGGCAGGACGAATTATACTACGGATCGTTTTCCCAGCGGCCGTTTTGATGCATTTGCCACCAAATTCCAGCCGTTCAGCACCCAGTTATCGTCCGACACGAACCAGGACCTGGTTTATTCGACTTATCTGGGCGGCACCAATTCCGACGCTGCTTATGGCATTGCGGCGGATTCATCCGGCAACGCCTACATCACCGGTTGGACAGCCTCGACGAATTTTCCCATCTGGCTGGCCTATACCAACTTCAACAGTTATACCAGCCACAGCAACTACCCGGCCGGGTTATATTCATACCTGATTACCAACCCCTTTTCCGGGCCTTACGTGACCAACGTCTTTTTGACCAAGATTGCTTCGGCCGGCTCGAATATTTTGGCATCGGTTGTGTTCGGCGGCCGCGGGCGGGACATCGGATACAAAGTGGCCGTGGATGGCCAGGGGCAGGCCTTTGTCGTCGGTTCGGAAGCTTCCACCAATTTCCCTGTGACCAATACCTTTGACTCGCTGGCGGCCACGAATTCCCGAGGGGCCGATGTTTTTGTGACGTCGTTCAATACCAATTGGTCGGCGATAAATTATTCCGTTCTCCTCGGCGGCAGAAAAGACGATGCCGGTTACGGCATCGCGCTTGATTCATCTGACGACGCTTTCATTACCGGCAAGACGATGTCCACGAATTTCCCCACGCAATCTCCCAACCAATATTCGTTTATTTTCACCAACGGCATTACCTACAAAACCAATGTGTTTGATGTGACCAACGTCGTCATCACCACCAACTACATTACCAGCACGAACCGGATTGGGGGCGCGAAACTGACCGGCACCAATGACGCTTTCCTGGCGGAAATCCAGTTCACGCCGGTGTCTCCCACGGGTGTCCAGGTACAACCGCCGGGCGCCACGAATGCGGTGGGAGCCGACCTCGAATTTGAACTCACAGGGACTAATGTCTCAGGCCTTCCGGTGCTGTTCCAATGGCAGCGTGAAATATTTACAAATCAAGTCATCACCAACATCAGCGGAGGCGTAACAAATAAAATTACCAATAGTGTGCCAAGCGGGGTCTTCACCAATCTCGTGAATAAGGGGCGCGTTAGCGGTGTCACCGCCGATGTTTTAAGCATTACCAATATTCAGACGATTGATACCGGGACCTACTCGGCAATTGTGTTTTACGGCGGACCT
>JASHZU010000009.1 GCA_030042375.1 Verrucomicrobiia bacterium | reverse complement strand
AAGCGCATCGAGAAAAAAACCTACGGCGTTTGCGAATTGACCGGCAAGACCATTCCCAAGGCGCGGCTCGAAGCGATTCCCTGGACCCGTTTTACCGTCGAAGCCCAGGCGCAATTGGAAAAAGACGGCGCGCTCAAGTCCCGCCGTCTCGGCCAGTTGGGCACCATTGAAACTGCCGGAGTGAGTGATGCAGAAGGCGACGACGGCGACGAGCCGGTCGAGGAAGGCAAAGCCAAAGAAAAGGAATAGAATATTATGCCACGCGAAGTTGTTACCATCGAATGCACCGAAGCGCGCAAGGAAGGCAAATCGCCCTCCCGCTACAGCGCTTCGCGCAATAAAAAACTGCAGACCGAAAAGCTGGAGATTAAGAAATACAATCCCGCGTTACGCCGCCACACTGTTCACCGCGAAATCAAATAGTTCCTATGCCCCGCAAAACTCATACCGAAAAAGACAAACGCGGCCAGCGCCCCACGGAAAACCGCACTCCGCGCCCGAAACCGAAGATTGATTTTACCGCCGACGCGCTGGACTTCAAGAACACCAATTTGCTCCGCCAGTACGTGACCGACCAGGGCCGCATTCTCCCGCGCAAGTACACGGGCATGCCCGCCCATTATCAACGCAAGCTGACGAACGCCATCAAGCGCGCCCGCCAGATGCTGTTGATGAAGTAGGCGCGTCGCGTACGCCTTGCCTTTTCCGTTTATTCATGCGACTTTTTCTGCGTGAGAAAGTCTCATCATCATTCTCATTCGCATAAGAAGCAGGATTTGTCCGCGCTCAAGAGCCGTCTGCGCGGCCAATCGCGCAAGATTACCGGTCCGCGCGCGGCTATCCTGGAGATTTTACGCCGGCACCCCCATCCGCTGACCAACAAGGAAATTCTTTCCGAAATGCAAAAGGGGAGCGGGCAATGCGACCTGGCGACGATTTATCGTTCCATGCACATGCTGGAGAAAATGGGCATGGTCAAGCGGTTTGACTTTGGGGACGGCTCGAGCCGTTTTGAGCTGATCGGCGAAAACGACGACGGCCATCATCATCATCTCGTCTGCACCAAGTGTTCAGAAGTTGTAGAGATTGATGAATGTTTTCCGAAGGAAATTGAGAAGCAAATCGCTGCCAAAAACCGCTTCAAGGGAGTCACTCACAAGCTCGAATTTTTTGGAATTTGCCCGGAATGCCAGTGACGATTTTTCTTTTGTACCACGTTGTTCGCCTGGAACAACTGGCGCTTTTTTAACAAGTTGAAAAGATTTCGGCTAAGCCATTTCTTCGGCCAGCCAATCTCTCATGTGGAGAAATTCCTTGATCTTTCTGCGCTCGTAACGATTTTTGAGCGCTTTTTTGGGCTGATGTTCGGTTTTGCGAAACGGATGTTTCGGGTTGCGGACTGCTTCGCTGATAACTTCCAGTGTTTTCATCATGTTATCCCTTTCAACTGTTCGATGAAGCGTAATCTATGCCAACTTAATTGTTGTGACCCTTCACAACGAACCTTACTACATCAGACGCACGCCACATCTTACCGTTCAAATTTTTTTTCCAAAGCAAACGATCCCGACCGCCATTCCTTCTTACTCCCGCTCCTGATTAATTTCAATCCCGATTCTTCAAAATTTTTTTGTACTGCGGAAAATTCTGTCTTTAGAATGCCAGCGAGCACCAGCACTCCGTTCTGATTCAATTGCGCCGCGATTCGCCGACGTTCTTTTACCAATACATCAGAAATCAGGTTCGCGCAAATGACGTCGAATCCCTTTAAAGGTTTTATCGGTAGTTTTGCGACATCACTGTGGATAATTTTTATTTTTTTCAGCACGCCATTGGCCTGAGCGTTGGCGCGCGCCACGCGAACCGCTTCCGGATCAAAATCGATGGCGAGAATGGGCTGATAACCAAGTTTCGCCGCCGCAATGGCTAAAATGGCCGAACCTGTCCCAATATCTAAAAAAGACCGTTCATTTTTTGCGGAATCGCCGTGCGAAGTATTTGTGCCTGAATGCCTTACAATTTCCTCTAGACAATAGAGCGTTGTAGGGTGTTGCCCGGTGCCGAAGCTGAGCCCGGGGTCGAGAATGACCACGGCCTGGTTTTTGCGCGACCGCTTTTTGCTCCAGCCGGGCTTGACCAAAAGTGAATCGCCAATCTCAATGGGCTTGAAATGGCGCTTCCACGATTCGGCCCAATCCTCGCGCCGAACCTTCGAAATGAATATTTTTCCTGCTCCAATTTGCAACCCGCAATCTTTTATTCGGCTTAAGCCCTCTCGTAATATGGCCGCGCCCTGTGGAGAAATCCTTTCTGAGGCAAAGATCGTTACCCGGCTGATTTTCTTTTCAATGTCAAAAAATGATGAGGCAGGGCAACCGAAGATTTCACCCAGCAAATCCGCAATGGCATCTTCGGCCTCCAGCGTGGTGGTGACCGAGAGTTTCCACAGCGGCTTTCGCGTTTTCATTTGTCATGGCCGTCATCCACGACGGCATCCCGCCACGGTGCAAAATT
Source organism: Verrucomicrobiia bacterium (assembly GCA_030042375.1). The sequence goes on along the minus strand of JASHZU010000009.1, from coordinate 2,007 downwards.
CAGCAGCTCGATTTCCGCGTGCTCCGGATGCAATGTCAGCTCAGTGATGCTGGCGTATTCCACCTCGAACATATTTGTCCGTGGCAGGGGCAATTCGAGCAAAATGGACAGAATCATCCGGACAACCCCGCCGTGGCAAAAAATGGCGACGGTCTGCCCCGGATGATTTTCAATGATTTGACGCAACGCCGGCTCGACACGGGCGCGAAATTGAGGGCCGCTTTCACCGTTCGGGAGAATTCCCTGCTCGATATGTTCGAGCCATTCGTGGGTGAGTAAATTAAATTTCTCAGCGACCTGTTCCCAGTTAAGGCCGGTCCAGTCGCCAAAATCCACTTCGCGCAAACCCTCGATCATCGTTTGCGCTGGTGTGCCATTGCCTAAAAGCGGCGCGAGCGTTTGCTGGACGCGTTTCATCGGGCTGGCATAAATCGCGTCGGGTTTTCTCGGGCGCAGAAATTTTGCAAGGATCCTGGCCTGCTGATGGCCGTTTGGTGAAAGATCCATGTCAATCCTCCCGCCGAAAATTCTCTGGTAACGAGCTTCCACTTCGGCATGGCGGACCAGCAGCAGGCGCGTGGGCAGGAAAGAAGCCATATTCTATCAGGATTGCAGGGCCTTTTGCTGCGCGGCGAGTAATTCTTTGATTCCCGCTTTTCCCAGCGCCAACAGACCCGTGAGTTGCGATTCGCTAAACGTTGCCTCTTCGCCGCTGCCCTGGATCTCAATAAATTCGCCGGCGCCATTCATGACGAGATTCAAGTCCACGCTTGCGGCCACGTCCTCAGTGTAACACAAATCCAGCAATGGCCGTCCATCCACGATGCCCATGCTTACGGCGGCCACGGGATTGAGAATGGGATTGGTGGTGATCTTTTTGTCATCGAGGAGTTTTTTTACCGCCAGCGAAAGCGCTACGAAGGCGCCGGTAATCGCTGCTGTGCGTGTGCCGCCATCCGCCTGCAAGACGTCGCAATCAATCCATACCGTCCGTTCGCCAATCTTTTGCAAATCAATGGCCGCGCGCATGGAACGGCCAATCAGCCGCTGGATTTCCGAGGCCCGCCCGTCCAGTTTGCCCTTGGTCACGTCGCGCGGTTTGCGTTCCAAAGTGGAGTAGGGGAGCATGGAATACTCGGCCGTGAGCCAGCCACCGATGACCTTTTGTTCCTTCATCCAGCGCGGGATGATTTCCTCCACCGTCACGCCGCAAATTACACGGGTATTGCCCCATTCCACAAGCGTGGAACCGGTGGCGTGCGGCGCGATATGGTTTTGAAAACGGAGCGGGCGCAATTGGTTTGCAGCCCGGCCATCGGCGCGAACGTTGGAATCAGCCATGCGCGAGGTTAGGCAAAGACGCGGCCTGAAGAAAGCAAAAGTCATTCACAACGCTTGCCTTGCGCCGCGCGCTCGCTTAATTTTTTGCGCGGTTGAAGAAAGGGCCTGTCATTCCGCGCAAGACGATCTACCGTCTCTCGATTTATTTGCGCTGCCTGGCGCGCCTCAAGGAAAACGGCATCAGCACCGTTTCCAGTGAGGCGCTCGCCCGTGCTGCCGGTGTCAAACCTACGCAATTGCGCAAAGACCTTGCCTACTTTGGCACGTTTGGCACGCGCGGCCTTGGCTACGACGTGGGCGCTCTCTCCAAAAAAATTTCCGATGAACTCGGCACTTCGCGCCTGCAACCGGTCATCCTGGTCGGCGTGGGGAATCTCGGCCTCTCGTTGTTGTCGTATCGTGGCTTCGAAAAGGAAGGATTTGAAATCGTCGCGGCCTTTGACGCCGATCCGGCGCGCAAGCGCGATAAGGAAATCAAACAGCCGATTTACGAGATGAGCGATTTGCCCGCGTTCGTCAAAGAGCAGAACATCAAGATGGCCATTCTAACCGTGCCCGCCGCCGTCGCGCAGGAAGTGGCAAACCAACTCGTGAAAGCGGGCATTGTGGGCATCCTGAACTTCGCGCCCATCGTCCTGGCCGTCTCCGAAGAAGTGATGGTCAACA
>JASHZU010000445.1 GCA_030042375.1 Verrucomicrobiia bacterium | reverse complement strand
CCTTTCGCGACTGGACGCTGGCGAAGCACAGGCCGAATGGTCGCGTGTGGATTTGGCCGGATTGGTAAGGACCACCGCCGAGCAAATGGGACTGCTCGCGGAGGACAAAAACATCTCCATCGCCTGCGACGCGAGCCAGCCTGTGTTGGTGGAAGGTGACAGCGCCCGCCTCAAGCAAGTCATCGTCAACCTCCTCGACAATGCCATCAAATACACGCCCTCAGGCGGGGCGATTCATTTGCGGGTGCATGCCGTCAATGGCCACGCCGTCATGGAAGTGGAAGACAACGGCGTGGGGATTTCGCGGGAAGCCTTACCCCATGTGTTTGAACGATTCTATCGCGTGGACCAAACACGGTCCGGCGATTCCAAGGGGGTAGGCTTGGGCCTTTCCATCGTCGAATCGATTTGTACGGCGCACGGGGCGGCCGTTGAGGCGGAAAGCACCGCCGGAAAAGGCAGCCGCTTCCGGGTCAAACTGCCGCTTCCACAAAACTGATTTTAGTTCATGAAATTTAGCCTCCCCAAAAACGGGTTGAGAAACAAACAGTTCGTTATTCTTGTTGTGGTTGTCGTTGTCGGCTTGTCTGTGATTGGACTAATTGTCCATCAACGCACGCATACGGCTGCAAGCAATAACCAGGGACCGATCGCCCTGCCCTCGGTGGCAGTGGCCCGCGTCACGCGCGAGGACCTGTATAAGCAAGTCACGATCCCTGCGGAATTTCGTCCCTATGTGGAAGTGGAACTGCACGCCAAAGTGTCCGGCTACGTGGACAAGATGAATGTGGATTTTGGAGACAAGGTAAAAGCCGGAGAACTCCTGGCCACGCTCATTGTGCCTGAGTTGCATGATGAATTGCGTAACGCGATTGCCGCCGAACAAAAAGCGGAGGCGGATTACACCAATGCGAATTTAATTTATACGCGAATGCTCGCGGTAAACCAGCAGCACCCCAACCTCGTCGCCCAGCAGGACATTGATACTGCCGCGGCAAACAATCAAACGGCCGTTGCCGCGATTGCTGCCGCGAAAGCCGACGTGGGCAGGTATCAAACACTGGTCAACTACACTCAAATCGCCGCTCCGTTTGATGGCGTGATCACCTGGCGGTACGCGGACCCGGGCGCGCTCATCCAGGCCGGCACATCGTCCGACTCCCAATCGCTGCCGCTGGTGCGTGTCTCGGACAATTATTTGTTGCGCCTGGATTTTCCAGTGTCGGTGGAATATGTCCAGGACATGCACGTGGGCGACCCGGTGGATGTGCGTGTCGATTCATTGGGAGGAAAGATTTTCAAGTCGAAAATCACGCGGTACACCTACAAGGTGGATGAAGACACCCGCACGATGATGGTGGAAACCGAAATGCCGAATACGAATTTGGAGGTAACGCCGGGCATGTATGCCACCGTGGTTTTGAAAGTCGAAGAACAGACAAACGCACTGGCTGTCCCCATCGAGGCCGTCACGGGCGATAAAAACGGCACAGTATTTGTGGTCGACCCGGATAACAAAGTCGAAGAACGCACCGTCACAGTGGGCCTGGAGACTCCGGACAAATATGAAATTCTTTTGGGATTAAAAGAAGGCGAGCTAGTGATGGTGGGCAATCCCCGCCACATCCAGCCGGGGCAAAAAGTGGAAACCATTGCGGCGAGCCTGCCGGGCGAGCCATAAAACTTAACCACCACTCCCATGTCACGATTTGCCCTGAAATTCCCTTATTTCATCATCGTTGTTTGCCTCATGACCTGCGTCCTGGGGCTGACAAGCCTTGTCCGCATGCCGGTGGACTTGTTTCCGCCCATCAACATCCCGGTCGTAGTCGTGGCTACGTTTTATTCAGGAATGCCCCCGGAGCAAATTGAGAATGATATCACCGGCCAGTTTGAGCGTTTTTTCACCCTCGCCACGGGCGTTGACCATATGGAATCGCGTTCGCTCATGGGCGTGAGCCTTATCAAAGTCTATTTTCAGCCCGGTTCAAATCCCGATACGGACGCCGCCAGCATTGCCAACCTCGCTCTGGCCAGCTTGCGCTATTTGCCGGAAGGCACGTTGCCGCCCATCGTCATGAAGTTCGACGCCTCGAGCCTTCCCGTTTGCCTTGTGACGTTGAAAGGCAAAGGCCTCAGTGAAGCGCAATTGCACGATCTCGGTCAGTTCACCGTGCGCAACCAAATGGCCGGCATTCCCGGAGCTTCCGTGCCGCCGGCGTTTGGTGGCAAATATCGGCAAATCCAGGTTTATGTAGACCCGCTCAAACTCGAAGCTCATCAACTGAGCGTCATGGACGTCGTTCATGCTGTCAACCAGGCCAACCTCATCCTGCCCGCCGGCGACGTAAAGATTGGCCCGTACGATTACGACGTTTACGTCAACAACCAGATTAACAAGATGCAGGACCTGAATCAGGTGCCGCTGAAAACCGTCACCGGCTCGCCCATGCTCGGCGAAGACGTAAGCCAAACCCCAACCTCCCGCGCCGTCGGCACCGAATTGTCCGCGGAATCCTCCGTAACCATTGCCGACGTCGGCAAAGCCGAGGACGCCTCGCAAATTCAATATAATAAGGTCCGCATCAATGGCCAGCCCTCCGTCTATGTGCCCATCGTGAAATCCGGCGGCGATGCCAACACCATCGTCGTCGTCAACGGCGTAAAAAATGTCGTCTCACATTTGCTCGATGTGCCGGAACAACTCGTGACGCAAGTGGTATTCGATCAGTCAAAGTTCGTGCGCACAGCCATTGAAACCCTTGTCCACGAAGGTGCCATCGGCCTGGTACTCACGGGTGTCATGATTTTGATTTTTCTGGGCAGCATGCGCGCCACTTTGGCCGTTTTCCTTTCCATCCCTCTCTCGGCGCTGGCGGCATTTTTCGCGCTCAACCTCGGCGGCAGTAGCATCAACGCCATGATTCTTGGCGGCCTGGCGCTGGTCTTTTCCCGCCTGATTGATAACTCCGTCGTCGTCCTGGAAAATATCTTCCGCCATCTCGAAATGGGCGAGCCTCCGGATGTCGCCGCCGAGCGCGGCGGCAAAGAGGTCCAATTGGCTGTGCTGGCTGCGACACTTGCCACGGTCATCGTTTTTTTCCCGGTGACATTTTTGTATGGCGTCAGCAAGTTCCTTTTTTCCGCGCTAGCGTTATCGGTGGTACTTTCGTTGTTTGCCTCCTATTTCGTGGCCATGACGGTGGTCCCGCTATTTTGTGCTAAACTCATTCGTGCCCCGCAGGCACAGGATGACAAGACGCCGCCGAAAACCCGCGGTGCGCGTTTCAATCGCTGGTTCAATCGCCATTTCAATTCCATGCTCAATCGTTACGAGGGTTACCTAAACTCCGCGCTCCTTCGCCCCGTCGCAACTGTTCTGGGCATCATCGGCATTTTTGTTTTGAGTACGGGCCTCTATCCCTTTATCGGCAAAGCCTACTTCCCCCGCACTGATCCCGGCCAGTTCGTCATCAGCGTAAAAGCCCAGTCTGGCACGCGCCTGGAATTGACCGAGCAACTCGTCGCACAGGTCGAGCAAATTGTCCGTGAAGTAGTGCCGACGAACGATTTGCAAATCATTGTCTCAAATATCGGGACGACGCCCGGATTCAATTCCATTCTCAATCCCAATTCCTGCCCCAGCACCGCGGTCGTGCAGGTGGGCTTAAACGACGGGCACAAACTGAGCAGCTTTGAATACATGAACCGCGTCCGTGCGCGCGTCCAAAAGGAAGTGCCGGAAATCAGTGCGTATTTCCAAACTGGCGGTCTCGTGGACGCGGTCGTCAACCAGGGAGTGCCTGCGCCGATTGACGTTAAAGTCAGCAGCCCCGATGTGATAACGGCCCACAAGTTCGCTGCTCAAATCGCCGATAAAGTCCGCGGACTGCCCGGCGTCAGCGATGTTCTAGTTCCGCAGGACGTGGATTATCCTTCCCTGATGCTCGACATCAACCGTGAGCGCGCGAGCGAACTCGGCCTCAACGCGCAGGATGTCATCGATAGTCTCATTACCTCCCTGACATCTGACCAGGTGATTTCACCGAGCTATTGGATTGACCCCAATACGGGTAATCCCTACTTCCTCACGGTTCAATATCCAGAAAATTTCATTCAAAACCTTGCGGACCTCGGCTCCATGCCGCTCCACGCGCCCAATCTCAAATGGCCGACGCGCCTCGATTCGGTCGTCAACATTTCGCACATCGAGACGCCCGCCGAAGTGGACCATTACCAAATTCGCCGCACTGTGGATGTTTATATTCAAACCTCGGGCGAAGCCTTAAACGGCGTTTACGGCGAGGTGCAGAAGGTTGTTAATCAAATTCAACCGCCGAAAAACACAGTCATTTCGATTCACGGTTCCGTGCGAGCCATGTTCGAATCTTTCAAAAGCTTCGGCCTGGGCCTGATTCTCGCCACATTGCTCGTTTATCTCATCCTCGTTGCCCAGTTTAAATCATTCCTCGACCCCTTTCTCATCCTGCTGGCCGTGCCCACGGGATTAACCGGCGTGTTGCTCATCCTTTTCCTGACCGGCACGACCCTCAACATTATGTCATTGATGGGCGTCGTGATGATGGTCGGCATTGTCGTTTCCAACAGCATCCTCATCGTGGAATTTACCCGCCGGTTGCGTGAAGAAGGCAAACCGTTGCGCGAAGCGGTGTCGCTGGCCTGCCGGGTCC
>JASHZU010000444.1 GCA_030042375.1 Verrucomicrobiia bacterium | reverse complement strand
CGTCGGGCCGCAAAAAACTATAATTGGAATAAATATAAAACAGCGTTGCGCCCCAGTTCGTGCGGGCGTAATCGATTTTCTCCTGCAGGACGCTTTTCATGTCGAGCACCGGCGCCTGCCGGGGAATGCCATGGTCGAAAACCAATTGTTGCGGGCGGATGGTCACGCCGACCCGAAAACCGGCGTCCCGAAATTTTTTAAAAAATTCATTCACCACCGGCGACATTTCGGGCGCGAGCGTATTCACCAAACGCGGGTCGCCAATGAACGTGGTCTTGTGAGGATATTCCTCTCCTTCCACGTCCCAAACAATCACGCCTTGCGCCCCGATGCGCTTAAGGACGGTAATGCTGCTGTCGGCATAGTCCATCAGCGCTTTTTGGAATCGTTCCTGGCCGCCCGGCCCGGTGACATCCAGGTTGTCCTGGTTGAACCAGCCGCGCGGGTTTGTGGCGGAGGCATGGGCATCCGAGGCCAGGAACAGAACGCCAATCGGCCGGTGATCGGGCCAGGACACGCCCCCGGGCCAAACAAGCCACGCTACGGCCACGATGATCAAGACCGCCGGGACGAGGAGATAGATGAGAAGCTTTCTTCTGCGATGTGGGAGGGAAACCAACTGTTTGCAGGCAGGGCAACTGATCTGGCTGCCGCGATATCTGGTGGAGTAATCAAAAGACCGGCCACAATGCGGGCAAGTCATTTTTATTTTAGCCATGGCAATAAAGCGGCTTTGCCGGACGAAGAAATCAAAAAAAAGAAACACCCGCAAACTATTTCCCGGTGGCCCTTGTCCGATAAGCGCATCCCGGTGGACAAGCCAGAGCAAGGGTGTGCGGTCAAAAGCACACTTCCGAAATAGGATTTTTGATATATGATCGCCTGAAACCAGAGTGGGAAGAACATGAAAACCAGCCAAATTATCAGAAAGTTGTTCAAAGGTGCCGCCATTGGGCTGATTTTGTCGGCAACACGCCTGTTCGCGCAAACGCCTGTTGTGCTTCACGCTTTTACTATCGGCAATGTGGATCCCACAAAGTATCAAGCGATCACGAATGCGGATGGGTATAATTCGACCGCACATTTGGTGCTGTCGGGCAATGTACTTTATGGAACGACCCAGGAGGGAGGAACAAACGGTTATGGCACGGTTTATTCCGTTCACACGGATGGCACCTGCTACAGGGTTCTTTACGAGTTTACGGGCGGTGCGGACGGCGCTATCCCCCATCAGGATCTTGTGGTGTCGGGGGACATGATTTATGGAACTGTGGGACGCGGCACGAATCTTTCCACTGGCGGTTCGATTTTTTCCCTGACCACCAATGGCGACAATTTCAGCACGATTTATACGTTTCTTACTAATGGGGATGAGCCGGATGGTGCTCTAGGGAATCCGAACGGCGGCCTGACGTTATGCAATGGTACGCTTTACGGAACCGCTTATCAGGGCGGTATTACCAATGCAGGTTCGATTTTTTCTGTGACGACCAATGGCTATTTTTCCCTCTTGCATCTCTTTGAACCGGGAACGGACGGGGAAAATCCACTAGGGGTGCTGGCCTTAACGAATGGCACACTTTACGGCACGGCGCGCAATGGGGGGACAAACGGTGTTATCGCGGGGACGGTTTATTCCATCAGCACCAACGGCCAAAATTTCACCGTGCTGCACACGTTCAACAATCTCGAGAATGGCTCCAGCGATGGCCATTCGCCACAGGGCGGTGTCATCCTGTGCGGGAATATGCTCTACGGGACGACGCTCGTTGGCGGCACGTATAATCGCGGTACGATCTTTGCCATTTCGACGAACGGCGGTTCTTATTCCATCTTGCACTCATTCAATCCTGCCACTGACAAGGGACTGGAAGGGGAGGCTGGAATCGTAATGGCGGGCAATACTCTTTATGGAACCACCCTCATCTACGATAGCTATTCGCTCAGCGGTTCCATTTATTCCATTAATACCGACGGCAGCAGTTTCACGATCCTTTATGGGTTTTCCCCGCCGTCCGGCGATGAGATTGGCGGTACAAATGCGTACGGTAGCGTTCTTGCCGGCACTTTGGCCATGTCGGGAAATGTTCTTTACGGGACTACTCCCTACGGCGGTGTTTATGGCGATGGCACCATCTTCAGCCTGCCGGTCGTCCCATCGATATCTTCGTTAAACGTTACCGAAACGAATGTGACGCTGAATGCGATTGACGGCATTGAAGGTGAAACCTGTGTTGAGCTGGCCAGCCCCATTCTGACTCTGCCTTTGGATCAATGGACACCGCTGGCGACCAATGTCTTGTCCAGCGGCGGAGATTTTACGATGACCAACACAGTCAATCCCGCCACACCGCAGCAATTCTACCTGTTGCAAACAACGGTTCCCTAACAACGATTATTCTTGTTCTTCCGGACAGGGCATTTCCCATTCGGGATAGACTTCAGGCTTAAGCTGGCCGCGGCGAATCAATTCCTGCAAATCGCGGATAATGGTGCGGCGCGCCACTTTGAATTCGCGCGCGAGGGCTGAAATGTTCGGACGCGCTGCGGATTTTCCGACGATTTCGATGATCCGGTTTTGCCGGCTCAAGCGGTCGGTGGAGCGGCTCAACAATTCGTTCGCATCCACGCGGCGGGAGCGTTCCAGGGCCTCAAACTGGCGCACCACTTCCGTGTCCCCGCATTCGGCAATGGCCGTGGCAATAGTCTTTTTGAGTTCGTGCACGTCCACCGGCTTGGGCAAACAATAATGGGCGCGACGCGGGCCTTGCAGCGCGGACATTTGCTGGCGAACTTCCAGCGCGCCGGAAACAATGATGATGGGCACGTGCGGAAGCAATTGTTTGAACTCCGGCAGAAAATTTAATCCCAGTTCGCCCTGGTCCAGCACATGGTCGAGGATGAGCAGCGCGGGCGGATCGCCGGAGATTTTTTTAAGGGCATCGGAACCGCTCTTGGCGCGGGTCAGGCGATATCGGCCCAGAGCCTCTTCGTAAATTTCATACTGAAAATCATCGTCTTCGATGATTAAAAGATGGGGCGTATTCATAAGGCCTGGGATTTAACGGAGACGTGTGGCGTCGCTTTGGGGGCGCTCGTTTGTGAAACCGGAAGAATCAATGTGAATGTGCTGCCCTGGCCGATGACAGATTGGACGGCCAGGCCCGCGTTCATTTTTTTAGCCAGTTCATAAACCATCGAAAGACCCAGGCCGGTCCCGCGCCGGGAGGAAAACGCCTTGGTCGTAAAAAACGGTTCAAAAATCCGCGGCATGATTTCCGGTGCAATGCCGCTGCCATGGTCGCGCACCGAAATTAAAATAAACGAGTTCGCCGGCGCCGGCGCCAGAAAGATGTCCGGCGGCAGTTTGTTGGTGACTCCCGTCGTCAGGGCAATTTCTTTGCGTTCACCCATGGCTTCGGCGGCATTAAAAATAAAATTCAACAGGATTTGCTGGATGAATTCCCGCGGCGCGAGGATTTCCGGAAGCTCCTCGCCGCGTTCGAATTTGATTTCCGCCTGCCGCTGAAACCGGTCGCCGAGCAGCTTTAAGGTATCGCTGACGACGGCGTTGACGTCGCATGGCGCGGCGCTGGCATCCGAACCGCGGCTGAACCCCAGCATGGCATCCACAATTTCCGCTCCCTGTTGCACCACGGTTTTGATGCGCGCGACGCGCACGCGGATTTTGTCAGGCTGGTCCGTGTTGTCCTCGATGATTTGGG
>JASHZU010000443.1 GCA_030042375.1 Verrucomicrobiia bacterium | reverse complement strand
ACCAAATCATCGCACAGACGATGATTGAAGCCGGCAAGAAGGCGTTGAAACATTTTCCCGAATACGCCATCCAGGTGGTGCCGGTGGCCGATCGTGAGGCGATTCCCATTTTGCTTGGGCTGACGCAGTACGTGGATTTGTGCATGCCGCGCGGCGGCGAGGGCCTGATCCGCGCCGTGGCGGAATGTTCCAAGGTGCCGGTCATCAAGCATTACAAAGGCGTGTGCCATGTCTTTGTGGATGCCGAGGCGGATTTGCAAATGGCCGAGAGCATCGCCATGAATGCCAAGGTCCAGCGCCCGGCGGTTTGTAACGCCATGGAAACGCTGCTGGTGGATAAAAAAGTCGCGAGCGAATTTCTTCCCCGCATCGGCGTGAAGCTCGCGGAAAAGAAAGTCGAATTGCGCTGTGACGAATCGTCGCTGGCGCAGCTCTCGGGCATCAATAATAAATTGCGCCTGAAAGCGGCGGCGGAGCAGGACTGGTTCACAGAGTACAACGATTACATCCTGAACGTGCGCGTGGTGGATGGCGTGAAGCAGGCGATTGATCATATCAATTATTACGGCTCGGCGCATTCGGACAGCATTGTGACGCGCAACGAGGCGCACGCGCGGCAATTTTTGAACGAGGTCGATTCGGCCACGGTTTATTGGAATGCCAGTACGCGGTTCACGGACGGCGGCGAATATGGCATGGGCGCGGAAATCGGCATCAGCACCGATAAAATCGGTGCGCGCGGCCCGATGGGGCTGGAGGAATTGACCAGCTATAAATGGATTGGCATTGGCGACGGCCAAATCCGGACGTAAGGGATGCCAAGCGCCACCCCCATGCCGCCGAAAGAAACTGCGACGGCCATTCGCAATGCGATGCCCGCCAGCGGCCTGTTTGCCGGCTTGCAATGGCGCACTTCGCCCGCGCCGTTCGCACTCGAACCCAATCTCACCAAAGAAATCGAATCACTGGGCCGCGTCCTGCTGCAATTTTATCGCGCCATCAATTTGCTCTATCGCAAGAGCGTGGAAGGCAAGCAGCCGGAATGGATTGCCCGCTGGCTGGATGCAGGCAAGCCCGCGGAACTGATCGCGTTACAACGCTCATCGGCTTTTAAGAATGACGTCCCGCGCGTGATTCGTCCGGACATTTTGCTCACGGAAGAGGGCTTTGGCATCACCGAATTGGATTCGGTTCCCGGCGGCATTGGGTTGACGGCATGGCTGAACCGAGTTTATTCGCAGTTAAATGCCGAGGTCATCGGTGGCGCGGATGGAATGATCCAGGGATTTGAAGGCATTTTTGGAAACGCAAAGAACGTTCACCTGGTCGTTTCCGAAGAAGCGGCCACGTATCGGCCCGAAATGGAATGGCTGGCCAGCCATAATGTGAAGTTTCATGTTCGCGATTCGAAGTTTGAAAATTTTAGCGAGGGCGATGCCGTCTATCGTTTTTTCGAGCTGTTCGATTTGCCCAACATTCCCAGTGCGAAGAAAATTTTTGAACTCGCGGGCGAGAAAAAAATCATCCTCACGCCGCCGCTCAAGCCAATGTTTGAGGAGAAGATGCTCTTCGCGCTTCTGTGGAATTGGAACCTGCGGGACTTCTGGCGGCAGGAATTAGGCGAGGGCTTTTTTGCGCGGCTAAAGAAAATTATTCCCTACACGTGGCTGGTGGACCCGGCGCCCCTGCCGCCGCACGCGGCTTTTCCCGGTTTGAATTTGACGGACTGGCGGCAATTGAAAACACTCTCCCAGCGCGATCGCGAACTCATCCTGAAAGTTTCCGGTTTTTCCGAGAAAGCCTGGGGCGCGCGCGGGGTCTATATGGGGAGCGATTTGCCACAGGCCGAGTGGTCGGCCGCCGTGGATGAAGCGATTGCGAGTTTTGAAAAATCGCCTTTCGTTTTGCAGCGCTACGAAAAGCCGCGGTTGGTAGAATCGGCGTGGTTTGACTTTGAGAAGAATGAATCGGTTCCGATGAAGGGCCGCGTGCGATTGTGCCCGTATTATTTTGTTCAAGGCGAAGGCGATGCGGCGCGTCCCCAGCTCGGCGGGATTTTGGCAACGATTGTTCCCGCGGACAAAAAAATCATTCACGGTATGACCGAGGCCATCCTGGCTCCCTGTGCGATAAGTGTTTGATTCCTTGCCAAAAGTCGTTCCTCTGGCGAAAATAATACCGGTGGCCAGCTTAGCTCAGTGGTAGAGCAACGGTTTTGTAAACCGTCGGTCGTCGGTTCAAATCCGACAGCTGGCTCCATCTTAAAGCTTTTTGGAGTTATTGATATTCTTAGTCACCAAGACCTTCAAGAAAAGTCGCTGATGGGGCAAAAAACAGGCTTCCAGTGACGGCCCGGCTAAAATCCAAAAGCCGGTCATAGTTGCCCGGCGGCCGGCCGATATACATATTCTGAAGCATCTGTTCAGTGATCCGCGGAGATCGACTATATCCGATAAAGTAGGTCCCGAATTCTCCCTGGCCGGGTTTGCCAAAAGGCATGTTATCTCTCAGGATCTTGACCTCTTTTCCGTTCTCAACAATGGTCGTCAGGGCGTTGTGAGCGGAAGATGGCTTCACCGCATCGCTTAACTCAATATCAGAAAGTTTTTTGCGCCCAATGATCCGCTCCTGCTGCTCTGTTGAAAGGGCGTTCCACCGGCTCATATCGTGCAGGTATTTCTGTATGATGACATAGCTTCCGCCGGCAAATTGAGGGTCTTCTCCGGCGACGAGCGCGGCATTAAGAGCCGCCCCATCACGCGGATTTTCTGTTCCGTCAACAAACCCAAGAAGATCACGATCCTCAAAATAGCGGAAGCCGTGTGTCTCATCAGCAATCGAGACTGCTCCGCCAATTCGCTCCATGATTTGAGTCGCCAATTCGAAACACATATCCATTCTTTTGGCGCGGATATGAAACAACACGTCGCCCGGAGTGGAAACGGCGTGCCGCTCTCCCGACCGGATCTCACGAAACGGGTGCAGTTCCGCTGGCCGGGGTTTTCCGAAGAGCCTGTCCCAGGCATCCGACCCGAATCCTGCGACGCAAGAGAGACCCGCTTCGATGCGACGGAAATCCACAGCGCGAAAGATCCCCGGGAGATCAGCGCAAAATGAGCGCACGGTTGCGTAGCTTTCATCGTCCTGCTTGATACACACCACCAGGAAGATCGCGGCGCTGGTGAGCGGCGCAAGCACGGGCTGAGGAATCGGTGTTAGATGTTCTCCGCTGGTTAGGCTCATATGAACAGTCTCGATTTGCGTCTCCCGCCGTTAATAATACGTTTAAAGGAGATATAACCTGCCCCAACTGGAAAGCGAAGTCGAAAAAGTGAGGAGGAGTTACACGGAACAAGTCTATTATAGTGGAGCCAATCCGCTTTGAAAATCCGAATGCTAAAAACTCAATGCCCGGCGTCCCGGGAGCTTTTGCATTTGCGGACGGGCATTTCGAGAGCAGCGGCGGCAGTGGGCTGCCGGATAAAATGAGCGAGAAATCACGGGCAGCGTTCGTCGCGGCAGGCGCTGGCGCGAGGCGGCCACCTCAGTGAGTACGCATTGGAAGCTCATTGTCGTAAAGATGGAAAGGGGGATGCGCATCAAAGGAATTTTTTGAGGGTGTCTTCGTCGCCCTGGACGGCGAGGAAGTACAATTTATTATTTTGGATCCAGGTGACGGTGGTCAACCCATTCACGGCGCCATATTGTGGAGACTGGATAGTGGAAGCATCCTTTACGGTGGCGGGGTCAACGACAAAAAGCCAGAGGTCCGACTTTTGGTTGGGCGGCAACGGCTTGCCGGTGCGAAAACAAATCATGGAGACTTTGGAATTTTGCCAGCTTTCCACGGCGCATCCGGCCACGGCGGCTTTTTGGAGGCCCGCCGGTAAAACATAATCTGAAGGAGCCTGGTTTGCCGCCAGATAGGCCTGAATTTTTGCAGCATCGTTGGTTTCCAGATTCATGCCATAACTGCTGACGGCGATATAAGCCATTTGGCCTTGCAGGGTCGCCAATGTGGGCGCCGGGGAACTCGGTTTATGAGGCAAATAGAAAAACACTACGGCCAGGAGCGAAACGACAATGGCCAGCGCCGCGGCGAGGCCAACGATTTTATCGCGCCGTGACACTGCCTTGGCCTTGGCGGCTTCCTCTGAGATAATTTGTTCTTTCAGCCCGGTGAGAACGGGAAGCTGGCGGAATTTCTCGCGCAAGGCGCTCTGCCGCGCGGAATGTTCCACCAGCCAGCGCGACAATTCGGGATCATTCTTGGCCAGCGCGAGGGCCTGGGCAACTTCAGGATCCTCGGCGTCCGCAGTACCCGGGCGGTAGAGCAACAGGATTTGTTTGATTTCTTCGTGGTTCACGACTCTGGAGGGGTTTGAATGTTATTGAGCAAATAGTGCAGCTTTTCGAGGCCGCGGGT
>JASHZU010000442.1 GCA_030042375.1 Verrucomicrobiia bacterium | reverse complement strand
GCCAGATGGTTTTGGTGCTCATGCCCGGGGTGCGGTCATGCATGAAGACCAGCACGCCCGTGTTTACCGACTTCTTATACGTCGCGGGAAAACGCCATTCCACCGTCACCTTGAAATCATGATATTTCCCATCTGTGTACATATAGCCGTTGGGCTTGCCGGTGCAATGAACCATCCCGTCGGAAATGCTCCAGGTCTTCATCGGGTCGGCATTGGTGCGGGCGAAAAACTTCCAGCCTGTGAAATCTTTGCCGTTGAAAAGCTCAACTCCCTTGCCGGAATCCTGCGCGGACGTCATCTGCAACCCCGCCAATGTGAGACAAGCCAGTGCCAGTGAGAACAACGCTATCCCTTTGTAGATTTTCATTGGCCGGAAAAATGAAGGGAAGAAAATAAAAAGTCAAGAATCGCATTGTCGCGATTCTTGACTCAAAACACTTCAGTTTTCAACGTTTTTCAAACCACTGCCAGCGGCTGGAATTGCCTGCCCAAAATGGGCACGCTGGAGGTCTTCAGCCAGTTTTCCAATACCGCGGCATACACGCTACGGAAATCCACATTATATTTGATATCGCCCTGATACAGGTCCTGCGGCGCCAGGCTCGGATACGCCCCGAGCAATCCCGCATTTACCTTGTTGCCCACGATAAACATCGGAGCCGCCGCACCGTGGTCGGTCCCGCCGTTGGCATTTTCCTGGACGCGCCGGCCAAACTCGCTGAACGTCATCACCAGCACGCGTTGCATGTTGCCCTGGGCTTTCAGGTCCGCAACAAACGCTTTCATAGAATCGCCCAAATCGCCCAGCAACCGCTGTTGCGTGGCAATCTGGTTTGTGTGCGTGTCATAGCCGCCCTGCGAAACATAATAAATCCGTGTCGGCAATCCGCCGCCGATGAGCTTGGAAACGAGTTTGAGCGAGGTGCCCAGTTGCGAACCCGGATAAACCGCTTGGTTTTGCACACGCGAGGCAATGGAACGGATTTCGTCGGAGCTGACTTGCGCGTCCAATGCCATGCGCTCGATGAAATCCA
Source organism: Verrucomicrobiia bacterium (assembly GCA_030042375.1). Next base: position 3,749 of record JASHZU010000442.1, on the reverse strand, counting down.
CCGCGCGTCCGCCGGTCATCGGCTTGGCACTGGCAAGCATTCCAATGCTGCCGCCGGAATTTCCATCCTCCGGCGGAGTGTCAATGTCATTCAACCTTTCGTAAGACACTTCTATTTGATCCATTTGGCCCGGGCGCGGATGGTCCCCCGGCATGAAGCGGTAATTTTGCGGATTGGTGATGCAAACGCCTTTCGGAGTCCGGGCGAAAAAGGACTGCGGCATCTGGTCTTCCACGGCAATACCAATGGCTGGATCACTACCGGCACAATCATTGTCAAAATAGCGCCCGATCCACCCGTACTTTTCATACTTATCGGAGTCGCTGGCCGTCTGCCAGATTTCCGTGGAACGGAAATGCGAACGGTTTGGGTTCGGATAACCCACGCCCTGGACAACCGAGAGATTGCCTGAATCGTAAAGGTCTTTGAACCCGGTCATCGCGGGGTGAAAGCCAATTTGGTCTGACACTTTCAAAATTTTGTCCGCGGGCAACCCGATGCGCGGGCGCGCCTGACGATAATAATCGCTGGCGTAGGGCACCACGGTGTTGATGCCATCGTTGCCGCCTGCCATTTGCAAAACGACGAGGATTGTCCCATCCTTACCCGTTGGCGTTTGGATGAGGGAATCCGCCGCCTGGCTTTGCAGTGCGGCAAAAGTGTTCGCGAGGAACGCCGGTACTGTCCAGGACAGCGCGCTGCCCAGCACGGTCTTTCGCAAAAATTCCCGGCGCGTTTGGAGTGTGATTTCGTTTTTCATATGTTTTATGGCGGTGCGCGGACACCGCGTTTTGTTTTATGTGACCTGGTATGAAGGCGTGGACATCACCAGGCGAATGACCGTGAGAATGTCCGCGTCGGTTAATTGGGTGCGCGAATCCAAAAAGTCGCGCAAGGCAGCCTCCTGGTCATCGCTCAATTCGGATTGCAACAGCCGTTGCTGGATGGACGCCACGACCATGTCTTTGTCCATGCGCTGTTCCGGCGTTAAAATTTTGTCTACGTCCACGCCGCCGATGTGCACGCGCTGGGCGAGCTTTTCCAAGTGGTTTCCGCCGTTGGGATTTTTTTTCTTGTTGGCGTTGCCTCTCGGCGAAAAATCAGCGCCTTCCAGCGGCGCAAACGAACCCGTTACCAGCGTGGCGGCTTCATTATACCGCGCCAGCAGTGTGTTGGTGGTGATCCAGCTCAATCCGCCGTCCCAGCCCTTGACGTTCGGTGGGGCAAATAGATCCTGCCCCAGGCTCCGCAGCATCGCCATGGAGATAAGCGCCGGCGGCAAATCGGTTTCCAACATCCGCGACGTCCCCACCATCCATTGTGTCGGGCTTTTTACTTCGTTCTGCACGATGTCCGGCGAATAAAATTCCTCACTTGAGAACATCACCCGCAGGAACGGCTTGAAATTATTTCCGTTATAGCGAAATTCTGCCGCCATCGCCTGGTTCAATTCCGGCGAAGGCATCTGCCCGGCAAAGAAATTCCAGATTTTCCCCGTGATGAAGATGGACGAATGCGGTTGCGCCACGATTTGTGCGATTACATCTTCGCCAGTCAGGTTGCCGGTCAGCCCCAGGTATGTTTTTTCGCCATCGTCGTGGAAGGCCGGCCGGTAAATAAACCTTTGGTTGGCCCGGTCCAGCGACCATCCGGTCAGTGCGCGCGCGCCTTCCGTCACATCTTTTTCGGTGTAATTGCCGATGCCCAACGCGAAAAGCTCCATGACTTCGCGTGCAAAATTTTCGTTTGGATGCTCCTTGCGGCTTTCCGCCTGGTCGAGCCAGACCAGCATCGCGGGGTCCTTGCCTGTCTCAATCAACAGGCGCAGCCAATTGTCGGTGGCCAGTCGGCGGAACAGCTCATTCTGCCGCCACATATAATAGGCTTCGCGCACCTTTTCCACGCTCGTGGCAAAATGCCCGTGCCAGAACAAAGTCATTTTTTCCTGGAACGGCCGCGGCCCTTTGGCCATGCGGTTCAGCCACCAGCCGCGCAGCTCCAATGTCCGCTCGAATTGCATGCGGGCATCGTCCTGGTTGGCCTGGCGTTTTTGCTCCGGCGTTCCGGTCTGGTTGATTTGGCGCAAGGCTGCGAAACGATCCGGTTCGGGATGCGCCCAGGGCGGCGCCGGGGTCTCGTCAGGAATTTTTTCGTAGTCGAGCAGGTAGGACACGGCCTCGTTCATCGGCATGTCCGCGAGATTTTGAATTGCTTCCGGCGGTCCGCCAAACCCGGCGCGGTTCAGCAGGTGCGCCGCCATGTCATAATTCCATTGGTTCGATGGAAGCGGCTTTAACATATAATTTTACAGACGCAGCCTGTTGCAAAAAAGTTTCACGAGCTAATCATTTTTTGTCCTAAACACATCTAATATAGCATGTAATGCGCCATCTTGCCCCAATTTACTTTCAATCAATTCGACCTCTGTAGCTGTCCATTTGCCGAACCGTTTGTCAGTTCGCGCCTGCATCATAAATTTTTCTACTGCATCCGGACGCAATCGTTCAAGACGCGCCAGTGTCACATGCGCGGCGAAATTTTTCGCCTCCTGCTTTTCCGCGAACCGTTCCACTGCTGCTTCCAATTGCTGTTGAAAGGGATGCAGTCGGCCATCGTCGCTCTTGATTCCAATCCAAAAAACGCGCGGCGAAATATCGTTCGGAAAACCCCCCGTTCCTTCCGCGCATAATCGCAGAGGCAGCGTTGCGCTGCAAACTTCCCGGGCCACTTTGCTCAGCGTCTCCACATTTTCCACCAGAACATTGCCGAGAAATTTCAAGGTGAGATGAAATTGCTCCGGCTTTGCCCAGCGGACCGCTTGCGGCGGCAGCAACGGCCGTAATTCCTCCTGCAGCCGCGTCAATTCCAGCTTCACCGCTTCTGGAATGGGGATAGCCAGAAACAATCTGAGCGTCTCTCTCGGGTTCATTGCAATCGCTGGCAGTGCGGACAGAAATACGTGCTCCGTGCTGCCTGGGTGATGCGCTGGATTTTAGTTCCACAATTCAAACACGGTTTTCCTTCGCGATCATAAACGCGCAATCGCTCTCCATTGAAGCCTCCACCATCGTCGCCGAAATAAAAGAGCGCATCGGATTTTTCGCTCGTCGTTTGCAGGGGAACGGTGCTGCCAGATTTGATGGCGTCATTCAAAACCGCGTGGATGGCTTGCAACAGTTTTTTCGCCTGCGCAAATGTCAACCGGTTCGCCGGCAGTTTTGGGGAAATGCAGGCGCGGAAAAGCGCTTCGCTGGCGTAAATATTGCCGACGCCGGCAATCAAACTTTGGTCCAGCAATTTTACTTTGATGGGTTGGCGCGATGATTTCAGCGATTTTGCGAAAACCTCCGGCGAAAGTTCAAATGGCTCCGGCCCGAGTGCTTCTATCGGCGATAGATCCAGGCTCATCCGGCCAAAATAGCGGGGATCTTCGTAAACAAAATTCCAGCCACCCAAATCAAGAACTACGGCGGCATGCTTTGGCAGTTTCTCTTTTTTTAACGCCAAAAACATTCTCCCGGACATTCCCAAATGGCCGAGGACGGTTAACGTGCCTTTCTCGTTCTTTGGCTGAAGCTCGAACAGGAGATATTTTCCGCGTCGTGATAAGTCCTTGAACTTCGCGCCGGCTAAAGCTTTTTGAAATTCGCGAGGCGATGTCGGTCGTGTGGCGCGTTCGCGGTGGACGGTCACGCTGCGAATCGTCTTCCCGCGCACCAACCGTTTCAAATGGCGGGCAAGAACTTCAA
>JASHZU010000441.1 GCA_030042375.1 Verrucomicrobiia bacterium | reverse complement strand
GACCGGTGACCTCCTCCATGCCTTTGAGCGCCGCTTCTTTGGGCGATAAACCGTTCTCAATATGATGTTCGACAATTTCGACAACGACGATGGCGTCGTCCACCACCAGTCCAATGGCGAGCACCATGCCGAAGAGAGAGAGCGTGTTGATGGAAAAACCGAAAAGCGGAAAGAGACAGAAGGTGCCAATGAGCGATACCGGCACAGCGAACATGGGAATCAATGTGGCCCGCCAACCTTGCAGGAAAATAAATACCACGATGAGGACGAGGATGAGAGCTTCCACGAGCGTGTGCTCGATTTCCTTCATGCCTTCCGTCACAGCCAGCGTGGTATCCAGCGCGACCACATAATCCAGGTCCGGAGGAAAACTTTGCTTCAATTTTTCCATGAGGGCTTTTGCGCCGTTAGCCGCATCAATGGCGTTGGATCCCGGCAACTGGTAGAGGGCGATGAGCGCACAAGGCTTTCCGTTCAGCCGCGCCAGCATACCGTAATTTTGCGAACCGAGTTCCACCCGCGCCACGTCCCTGATCCGGACGATGGCGCCGCCGGGCGCAGCGCGCAGAACGATGTTTTCGAACTGCTCCGAGGTCTCCAGGCGGCCTTGTGAACGTACCGCATAAGTATATTGCTGGCCCGGCGGCACCGGTTCGCCGCCAATGGTTCCGGCGGGATTGACCGTATTCTGCTGCTGGATGGCATTGATGATTTCCGGCACGGTAATCCCCATCTGCGCCAGCCGGTCGGGCCGGACCCAGATGCGAATGGCGTATTGTCCCGCGCCAAAAACAGAGACACTGGCGATGCCCGGGATGCGCGTCATCGCGTCGTTAATGTTGATATAGGAATAGTTCGCCAGAAAAATACTGTCGTAGGTATTGTTCGGTGAATAGAGCGCAAACAGGATGAGTGGCGCGGAGGTGGATTTTTGGACCGTAACACCCTGGTTGTTGACCGCCGAGGGCAATTGTGAACTGGCCTGACTTTGCCGCATCTGGGCGAGAATCTGGTCCGTGTTTGGGTCGGTCTTGATATTAAAATCCGTGGTTAACTTCATGGAGCCATTGTTCGCATTGAGCGAATACATGTATTCCATATTATCCACGCCGGACATCTGTTGCTCGATGGGAACGGCCACGGATTGCTGGACGGTGACAGCGTCCGCTCCCGGATACGTGGCATTTACCTGGATTTGTGGATCGGCGATGTTAGGGAACTGCGCAATCGGCAGGCGGGACATGGCGACAATGCCCATCAATACCATCAGGATGGAAATTACCATCGCGACGATGGGACGATTAATAAAAAATTTGGCCATAACTCGGGATTAGCATTTATGGCGCTGATTGGGCTCCCGATACATTAGCGGATGATGACGTGGGTGGCAGCGGATTCACCGTGATGCCATCGCGCACCTTCTGGATTCCCTCGGACACCACGCGGTCACCGGCCTTGATATCTCCAGTAACGACCCAATTCTCTCCGAAGCGTTCGCCGGGGATCACCGGCCGGATGCTGACTTTGTTATCAGAATCCACAATCGCTATGAGATAAGTGCCTTGCATGTCGGTCACTGCTTTTTGCGGCACCACGAGCGCGTTGGTCTCAATGTCCGTTAGTGCGCGCACAGTGACAAACATGCCGGGAAGGAGCAACGCCTGCGGATTCGAAAATTCGCCGCAGATGCGGACAGTACCGGTCCGCACGTCCACCTGGTTATTGGCAAATTTGACATGCCCGCTCAGTGGATAGGTTGTGCCGGATATCATGATCAATTGCAGCGGCGGACCTTGAATATATCCGTTGTCCGAACGGAGCGTTTTGCCGTTTGCCAGCATTTTCTCCTGTACCTTCGTCATCACATCCTGGGCGACGGAAAAATAGACCCTGATGGGATCCACCTTAACGACGGTGGTGAGCGGGCCGGAAGCGGGGCTTAACAGGTCACCAACCTGTGCCTGGGCCAGACCGGCGATGCCGTCCACCGGCGAAGTAATTTTACAAAACTGAACGTTCAGCCGCGCTGCCTCGACTTCGGCCTGGGCGGCGAGATTGGCCTGGATGGCATCATCCAGTTCCTGCTGGCTAATGGCCTGGGTCTTGGCCAGCGGTGTGTAGCGTTGCACATCCTGTTCGGTTTTTACGAGGTTGGCCATGTTCTGGTCCAGCGTGGCCTGGTAGGTACGGTCATCAATTTGAAAGAGCAGTTGTCCCTTCTTGACGAATTGGCCTTCCTTGTATTCCTGCCGAAGAAGATAACCGCTGACCTGGGCCGAGATGGTGGCGTCCACATCGCCGGCCAGCGAGCCAACCCATTCGCGATAGACCGGCACATTGGTCTGCACGACCGGCACCACTTCCACATCCGGCGGCGCTGCCGGGCCCGCCTGTTGCGGCTTGCCGCAACCCGAAAGCGCCGCCCACGAGATAAGGCACATGGCCAGAACAGGAATTCTCACATTGAAATGTTTTGTCATAGGCTGTTGGGTTCTCCTGTTGGGCTTATGAATTATTTCCTTTCGCCCCCGTCTGAACAATAGTTTAACCGCCCTTTTATCTGCCGCAAGGTTGAGTTGGAAAAAGGTTCTGACATTAAGACTCCTTCAATTACTTGCTTGAACCATGCCAAATGCAAGAGGAGCGCTGACAGCATACTGAATTACGTTTGTTTACATGGGGTTTGAACCAAAAGCGATGCGGAGGAGCATTTTTATGGCGGCATAAAAAAGTCGGTAATTCGCCCTTTGGTCGGCATTCCGTCCCCCAAAAATATCATAGCCTTAAATCCCATGTGCCGACTTTCCAGGATAGACAGAACCGGGAAAGCTGGATAAACTGCGTTCGATTGGTGGCTTTTTGTGCAAACGAAAATTGCCAATACAGCAGGCACGGGTGTTTGCCTGGGATTGCCCCAGGATGAATCAAACCAAATTCAGAAACAGGATTCTGGCTTGAATCACCGGGCAATCCTAATGGGGCTTTTTGTTTTCGCCGGGTACTATCTGGGCGCCCAACTGGGCCTGGCACTTACCTTCCAACCGTATCCGGTTTCCGTCATGTGGCCCACCAATGTCGTGCTTCTGGCCGCGCTGCTCTTGAGCCCTCCACGCCATTGGCTGTTTCTTGTTTTATGCGCTCTTCCGGCTCACCTGATTGCCGAGCTTCATGGCGGCATTCCTCCCGGGATGGTCTTTTGCTGGTTTGCCAGCAACATCTCGGAAGCCTTGATTGGGGCGGTGAGCGCCCGTTTTCTACTCGGCGATTCCCCAAGGTTCAATCGTATTCGCAACATTATCTTCCTGCTTTTTTGCGGGGCATTGCTTGGCCCGTTTCTGAGTTCCTTTTTAGATTCCGCATTTGTGTCCTTAAATCATTGGGGAAATCAAGGTTACTGGCAGGTTTGGCGCATGCGATTATTTTCCAACGCTTTTTCCGCGTTTATTTTTTTGCCGGTGATCCTGGCGTGGGGAGCGACACAAATTAAATCAGTGCGCCAGGCGTCCCTGCGCCGGCTGGCGGAAGCCGCCGTGGCTTTTTCCGGCCTGGCCGCTGTAAGCATTGCGGTCTTTTATCTGCAGGACGTCGGCTCGGCCACGACACCGGCGCTGCTCTATGTCCCCCTGCCGTTTCTGCTCTGGATTGCAGTGAGGTTCGGCGTTACCGAAACGAGTACGGCCACCTGCACTGTCGCCTTGATTGCTATTTGGGGCGCGGTTCATGAACGGGGACCGTTTGCCTCCCTTTCGCCCGAACAAAATGCGCTCTCCATCCAGATATTCTTTTCCGTTGTTTCTGTCACGTTGCTATGTCTGACGGTCGCCATCGGGGAACGCCGGAAGGCCGAGGAACGTTTCACTAAAGCCTTTCACTCCAGCCCGGACGCCATTCTCATCACCCGCCTGAAAGACGGCCATATTGTGGAAATGAACGAACGCTGCGAGAAAATGCTCGGCTTTCAACGCTACGAAACCCTCGGGCGGACGGTATTTGACATCAATATGTATACCTCCCTTGCCGACCGCGAACGGCTCGTTACCGGAACTGCCACGGGAAACAGCCTGCACGACCTGGCCTTGTGCCTGCGTACCAAAACCGGCGAGCTGCTTTACACATTGGTTTCAGCGGACATGGAGGAAATCGGCGGCGAGAATTGCCTGATTATCGTCATTCGTGATATCAGCGACCGCAAACGCGCGGAAGAAGCGCAGGAAAACCTCGCCCACGCTTCGCGGCTGGCAGTTGTGGGCGAATTGACGGCGATGATTGCCCACGAAATCAACCAGCCCCTGGGCGCGATTCTCAGTAACGCCGAAGCGGCGGAGATGCTGCTGGAATCCGAAAAACCCGCGCTGGAGGAAATTCGCCTGATCCTCGCGGACATCCGGAAAAATGATCTTCGCGCGGATGAGGCCATCCGCCGGATTCGCGATCTGCTGCGCAAGCACGAAACGCAGATGAGACCGCTGGACATCAATGAAACTATCGCGGATGTGCTCCGGCTCGTCACGGGTGATGCGTTGCGGCGCAACATTGAGGTCCGCCGGGACCTGGCTCACGGCCTTCCGCTGGCATTTGGCGATAAAATTTACCTCCAACAAGTCCTGTTGAACCTCATTGTTAATGGCATGGACGCCATGAACGACGTTCCTGGATCAGAACGCAGCATGACCATCCAAACCAGGCAGAAAGATGCCCATCACATCGAAGTAGCCGTGACCGACCATGGCAACGGCGTTGCCCCGGACAAAATGCCTTTCATTTTTAAATCATTCTTTACGACGAAGAAGAACGGCATGGGCCTGGGTCTTTCCATCGCGCGCTCTATCATTGAAGGTCACCTGGGCCGTCTCTGGGTGGAAAACAATCCTGACCGCGGAGCGACATTTCGTTTCACTTTGCAAACGGCTCCCAACAGGGATTCGCTTTAATCATTCAGGCAGAAAGGCGGGGCAGAGAACTTGAAGGATTGGGCCGGCCAGCCTGCAACTGGTCTGCGATATGCACAAGCTCCGCCAGCGATGACGCCCGCATTTTTTTCATCACTTGTGCCCGGTGCGCCTTGATGGTGCGTTCCGCCGCGCTGAGTTCGCCGGCTATTTCCTTGTTCATTTTGCCGGCAATGACCCGATTGAACACTTCCAGTTCACGCCCCGTCAGGCTGGCATAACAAGCGCGCCAATTTTTTAATTGTTCCCGCAATGCGCGTTCCCGGGTATCGCTTGCCAGCGCATTCCGAATGGCATTCAAAAGAGGTTCGCGCTGGACGGGCTTGGTGAGAAAATCGATCGCGCCCGCTTTCATCGCTCGCACAGTACTGGGAACATCTCCGTAACCGCTCAGGAAAATCACCGGCAACGTATCTGTCCGCATCGCCAGCGCTTCCTGCAAATCCAAACCGCTGACCCCGGGCATGCGGACATCCAGCAAAATGCAACCGGGGGTTTCGTCAAAACTGGCCAGCAAAAAATTTCCCACGTCGATGTAAGACCGCACTTCATAACCAGCCGCTTTCAATAAACGCCCAATAGCCGTCTGAAATGACTCGTCGTCATCTACCACGTGGATGATCGGCGTCTTCGTCATAAGAATACCTGTTTCAAACCTATAATGATGAATCTTTGCGGTGTCAAATCACTTCGCAGACCATGCTCCGCTCCAATCAGTTATAGTACGTTTCATACCTCGTGCCATGATTGAAGCAATGCTCCCGCAGCAGGTTTTCTCGCCATCGGGTTTTAAAAGATATTTTTGGTTTTATTTTAAAAATTAAAACACCCGGCAGCCTGTCATACAAAAAATTATAACGAGTCATAATTTTTTAAAGTCGCGACATGCCCCTGCTGCCCTAAAGGGCAATGCTTTCTGCACTAAGGGACAATTTACATCATAAGCGATTCCTGTTGATGATAGCATAGATCGCAAGCCAGCAAAACAGGACAGTGCAAATGAGATCACAGCGCACGGCCGCTGTAGAAACGGTACTGAATGGCAGATTTAAAACAGAACATTGTCGTGGTGGACGACGACCCTGAGATGAACCAGGCTATCAGAAGACTTTTGAGCGCCGCCGGGTTTTGTGCGGTGGCATTTG
>JASHZU010000440.1 GCA_030042375.1 Verrucomicrobiia bacterium | reverse complement strand
AAAGGTGCTTTGCACTCCACCCGGCGTGTATTCATAAATGTCGTCGGTGGTTTGAGAGCCGACAAACAAATCGCCCGCGCTGTTAAAGGCCAGTCCATAAAGACTGGATATCCCGGGGGCAAAGGTGCTTTTCGCTCCGGTTGGGGTGATTTCAGTGATGGCGTCGCCGACTGTCACAAACAGATCACCCGCGCTGTTAAAGGCGAGGCTATGAGGCGCATTCAAGCCGGTGGCGAATGTACTGGGCGTTCCGCCCGGCGTGTATTCCAGAATGCTGTCGGCTTCGTTATCCGCGACAAACAGGTCGCCCGTGCTGTTAAAGGCCAGTCCTTCAGGAAAATCCAAGTCGGAGGCGAAGGTGCTTTGCACCCCGCCCGGCGTATATTCATAGATGTTGTTTTCGCTGGTTACAAATAGATCGCCGGCACTGTTAAAGGCAAGGTCATGGGCTTCACCCAACCCGGACGCAAAGGTGCTTTGCACTCCGGCCGTGGTGTATTCATAGATGTAGCCGCTGCCGTCGTTCGACTCAAACAGGGCCTGGGCGTGCGCGCGGGAGGCGAGCAGCAGGACGGCGCAGACCGCCGGTACGAAGAAATGACGGATGGCTCGAAAGTTTGTTTTCATCGCCAGTAATGCAGGGTTATGGGGAGCTCACAAGGGCAACTCTATCTCATTTTGGCCCTTTGTGAAGTGTGCGTCTGGCGGCACACCAGCTTAATTCCGATACTTTAAATCAGGAGCGGCCTTGAAGGCGTCGATTGATCATGTCCCGCAGGGAGTTGGTCTTGCCGAAGCGGTCGGCTGGGATGTTTGCCTGAATGGCTTGAAGCATTCTTTTCGGAATGCGAAAGTGCATGAATTTCTCGGCGTCCACGGTGAGCAGGACCACGTCGCCCAGGAAACCGATGTCCACTTCGGACACGTTTTTAATGCTGGCCCACGGGATGAGGATGGGGTCTTTGCGCGCAAACCACGGCCGGAGGAACAATCCCTCGCCGGCGATTTCGAGGGTGAAGTTGGAGTTCTTCAAGGCGCCGATGGTGCCGCGGCACCTAAATTTTTGCCCAAGCCCGTGGGCATCCGCGCCGGGGAAGCGTTGCGCGAGCGTTGACCAGCCGGTGAGGGCGCGGCAGAAGGCAAAGAAGCCTTTGACCAAAAGAAAGGCCACGGCAACGGCGCCGATGCCAATCCAAATTGGCAGAAATTTTGACACGTTATTCTTCGTATCTAACCATCGGTTGAATATAAAGAGTCCCACCACCTTCGGCATGAGCAGCGGCAATGCTCCCGTATGGCTGGTAGCCGTCGCGAATTAACCGGCTGACTTCATTTTCAATCGTTTCGGGATTGAGGCTCTTTAAGATGATGTATGTAACGATTTTCATTTGATTTCCTTTTTGGTTAAATAGACCCGGCAATTTATAAAAAAACAAACAAAAAATCAAAAGGCCTGATGCTTGACGCGCCTGCCAAAGTTGGTATTTTCGCAGAACTATGGCTTCTTCATCAACCGGTCCCATTTGCAGCCACGTTTCGTGACGCTTCGGCGCATTGAATCATGCAATCGCCGGCACGCTCTTCCCCATACGCGCTTTCAATTGTCATTCCCGTGTACAACGAGGAACAGGTGCTGCCCTCGCTCTTTGCGGAATTGGATAAAATCCGCGCTGAACTCAGCAAGCTCGCCGGCCCGGTGGAACTCGTTTTGGTCAATGATGGCAGCAAGGACAAAAGCTGGGAGTTGATGGCCGGCTACTGTCGCCAGCGTCCTGATTCCGTCGCGGTGAATCTTTCGCGGAATTTCGGGCATCAGCTTTCGCTGGTGGCCGGTTTGGAAACTGCCCGAGGCGGTGCGGTGGTTTCCATGGATGCCGATTTGCAGGATCCGCCGGCTGTGATCGTCCAGATGCTCGAGGCATATCGGCAGGGTTATGACGTGGTGTATGCCACACGTCGCGAGCGCGGCAATGAGCCCTTTGTCAAACGCACCACGGCCCACCTGTTTTATTTCCTCATCGAGAAGCTGAGCGGTGTACCCATCCCACGCAATACGGGCGACTTCCGCCTCTTGAGCCGCCGCGCCCTGACCGAGCTCTCTCGCTTGCGCGAGACGCATCACTTTCTCCGCGGCCTTGTGCCGTGGATTGGTTTTCCGCAAACGCAGGTATTTTATGACCGCGCCGATCGCGCGGCGGGCGAGACGCATTATCCCTTTCGTAAAATGATCCGGCTCGCCTTCGATGGGATTGCTTCCATGTCTGCGATGCCCCTGCGGCTGGCGTATGTTTTTTCGCTGTTGTTGTTCGGCGTATTCGTCGGCTACATCATTTATGTCCTGTACGATCATTTTGTGCGCGGCAGTATTCTCGTGCCCGGCTGGACGTCGATCATGTCCGCCATCACGATTTTCGGGACGATTCAGCTTCTCTTGTTTGGCGTGTTCGGGGAATATCTTGGGCGCATCTATGAACAGTCCAAGAACCGTCCGCTCTTTATCATCCAGGAAATCGTGCAGGCCGGCGCTGTAAACGATTCCACCAAAAATTAATGCCTTCTTTTCTTCGCCAGACCAGCCCCACGCGGCTCGCGCTCTTTCTCCTTTTTGCCGTTACGCTTTTTCGTCTTTGGTATACCACGCAAGTTGGGTTGGTTGCCGATGAAGCCTATTATTGGCTTTGGGCAAAACACCCGGCGCTTTCCTATCGGGACAAAGGCCCGCTGGTCGCCTGGTTTATTTGGGTGGGAACCAAGATGTTTGGCGACACGGTCTTTGGCATCCGATTTTTTGCGGTGATCTTGAGCACCACCACCGGCTGGCTGATTTTTGTGCTGGCGCGGCGGCTCTACGACGAGCGTACCGGCTTGTGGTGCCTCCTGATGGCCCTCTTTATCCCGGAAATGGCGGTGGGTTCGATCATCATGACGATTGATACGCCGAGCGTGTTTTGTTGGGCGCTGGCCGCTTTGTTATTTTGGGAGGGTTTGCACAATGACAAAATTTCCACGTGGTTCTGGCTCGGGCTGGCCGTGGGCTTCGGCTTTCTTGCCAAGTTTACCAACGGCGTGCAACTCATCTGCATCGGATTTTTCCTGCTGTGGTCCAAGGAATATCGGCATCTTTTAATCAGCCGCAAGACCATCGTGATGTCAGTGGCGTTTCTGCTGGCGTCCTTGCCCATTTTTATTTGGAACATGCAGACCGGGTGGGTCCATCTGACCGCGCTTCACTCACGCAGCGGTGTCACCAATACTTTTCATGTCAGCCTCACGCCGTTTACCCGGTTTGTTGGTGAACAGTTTGGTGCGATTTCACCTTTCTTTATGGCCGGCATTGTCATCGCGGCGATCGCTCTTTTGTTAAAACGCCGCGAAGATTTGCGTGTGCGTTTTCTGCTGAGCCAATACCTGCCGCTCTATGCTTTGTTTTCCTTCTTTGCGCTCAATAGCCCCGGCCAGCCGAATTGGACGGTGCCGGCGCTGGTGACGGGCATTATTTTCACTGTCGTTTTCTGGCGAGAAGTCATCGCGCATAGCGTGATTTGGCGACGGATTGTGGCGGTTGTTTTTATCCTGACGGCGATGGCCACAGTGACATTGCATGACGCGCTAAATCTTCATTTGCCCGGCAAATACGATCTCTTGTCCCGTGCCGAAGGCTGGCCGGATTTTGTGGCCCACATCCAAAAAGCGCGCGCGGACAATCGGATTAACCTTTTGTTGGGGACCGATTACCAGAGCGCCAGTCTCATGGCGTTTTATTTGCCCGATCGGCCGCAAACTTATTTGCCGCCCGCGCCCTATGGCAGTTCGCAATTTACCCTGTGGCCCGGTTACAATGTCACGCCGGATACCCGGGCGCTGTTCGTGAACTGGGGGCCGACCACCAATCCGCCCCCTACGCTGGTGCAACAATTCCCGAAGATTCAACTCATCGATAATTTTACCACGCAAAATCAGGGGCTTCCGCGCAGACCCGTTGCTATCTACCTTTGCACGCCGTAGCCGGGACTGATACAGTGGGGCAGTGGTTTCCGGCGAATATATCCATTGACCGCGCGGGCATTTCGGAAAATAATTTATCAGACAGGCGTCATGAAGAATAATTGGTGGGGTTCACTTTCATCACGCAAGCGCAAACTCATCTGCTGGGTTCTGGGCCTCTTCTTTTTATATATCATTACGGGCTTTCTGATTCTGCCGCCGATTGTTCGCGCCGTGGCCGTCAGCCAACTGTCCTCTCAACTCGACCGTAAAGTCTCGATTAAGCAGGTAAAAATCAATCCGCTCGCTTTTTCGACCACCGTCCGTGGTTTGCTGATTGAGGACAAGGACGGCGAGTCTTTCGTTTCCTGGGACGAAGTTTATGTGCGCTTTGAACTCTCCTCGATTGTGAGGAAGGATTGGACGTTTAAGGAAATCAGGGTCGTCAATCCTTATGCCCGCGCGCAGATGAACAAGGATTACACGTTTAATTTCTCTGACCTGGTTCAAAAGTTTTCCACCAATGCGGCGCCGGCGCAACCGTCCAAACCCCTGTTCGTGCGCGTGAAACATCTTTCCATCCAGGGGGCGAAACTTTCTGTTGCGGATTACACGGTGCGCACGCCGTTCAAGCGGGTTGTCGGTCCACTGGACTTCACGCTGGAGGATTTTCACACGGATCCCGGCAATGACAGTCCTTACGCGTTTGCCGGCACGACGGACGCCGGCGAAAATTTTGCCTGGCGCGGGTTCGTCTCCATCGACCCCTTGCGCTCGGAGGGACAGTTAACCGTAGATCACGTCACCTTAAACAAATTCGCGCCCCTTTATCAGGACATGGTGAGCTTTCAAATTCGCAGCGGCCAATTTGGTATCCATGCCGATTATCGTTTCGAATGGACTCCTTCCAACCAGGTGGTGGCGGTGACGAATGCGGCCTATGCGCTGCGCAATTTCCAGCTTTCACAACCCGGCAGCACCAATGACATCGTCAGGCTTTTTCATCTTGCCGTGGTGGGCGCCAGCGCCGACCTGGAAGCGCGCCATGCCGAAATCGGGCGCATTTCAGCAAACGGCGGCGGACTTTTTTTGGAGCGGGACAAAAACAACGCCATCAACGTCGTCCAAATTGCCCAGCCCAGCGAAAACAACGCCCCAAAGTCGGGCGTGATTATGTTTATTCTTCGCTCGGTTACCAACGCGGTGACCATGTTGCTGAACAGCACCAATGAATGGACCGCCACAATTCACGAGGTGAATTACACCAATTGCGCTGTGCATTTGGCTGATTACGCCAATTCACGGCCGGCTACTTTGGATTTGGACAAAATTACCTTTGTCGCCAAGAATATTTCCAACCTCCCGAACACCAATCTCACGGCGGCGCTGTCGATGCGTTGGAATACCAACGGCACTATCAATGTCGGCGTCACTGCCTTGGTTTCTCCTCCCACGGCCGATATCCACATGGATCTGAACAATCTTAACCTGAATACGCTCGATTCGTATCTTGAATCCCAATTAAATTTACTCATCCCCAATGGCAAATTCGGCCTGCTGGGAGATGTCCATGTCCGCACTCCGCCGAATGGACTGCCGAATGCCACTTTCCACGGCGATACCTGGGTCAACGATTTTCACACCGTGGACGGTGTTACCGCGCAGGATTTGCTAAAATGGGGCTCTCTCTATGTCTCCGGCATTGATGCCAGCCTCAATCCTATGTCGGTTTCCATCAAACAAATTACCTTAAGCAATGCCGGCGCCCAGATTGTCATTGAAACCAATAAAGCGATTAATTTGCTGTTGGCGTTGAATCCGGCCGCCACCTATTCGCCGGCAGAAACTAACAGGGTCATCATCTCCGCTGGAAAATCCTCCGCTTCCAAGTCCTCTTCAGTTTCGTCGTTAGCCTTGCCGCCCATAACCATCTCCACCATCGTGGTGACCAACACGCAGATTAAGTATGCCGATCTCTCGGTCACGCCCAGTGTAAGCCTGACCGTTGACCACGCGGGCGGCACGATTACCGGGCTTTCCTCACAGCAACTGCAACACGGTGACGTAAACCTCCATGCGGTGGTCGGCGATGTTGGCCGGGCGGAAATTACCGGCCAAATCAATCCTTTAATCGGTACGGAAACCAACGTGCTCAGAATTTACCTCACCAACATGGATTTGCTGCCCACCAGTCCTTATTCGGGCAAATATGCGGGTTACCGGATCGCGCGCGGAAGCCTGAGCCTGGACCTGACTTACGTCATTGTGGGACAGAAAATCAAATCCCAAAACGTTATCACCATTCAGCAATTTACCTTTGGCGACAAAGTAGATAGTCCGGATGCCACGAAACTTCCTGTCCGTCTCGCTGTGGCCATCCTGAAAGACCGCGAGGGAAACATTGTCCTGGATGTTCCTATCGAAGGCAGCCTGGACGATCCCAAGTTCCGCATCCATAAAGTGGTCCTGCGCGCGATTACTGACATTCTCGTCAAAGTGGCCACTTCGCCATTTTCTTTGTTAGGGGCGGCTTTTGGCGGCGGCGGTGAAGAATTGAGTTATGATGATTTTGCGCCGGGCAATGCGGGATTGACGGACCCGGATAAAAAGAAACTCGATGTCATGGTCAAAGCGCTTTATGAACGTCCCGCGTTGCAATTGCAGCTTTCCGGCAGTGTCGATCCC
>JASHZU010000057.1 GCA_030042375.1 Verrucomicrobiia bacterium | reverse complement strand
TCCGGGGCCGCTAGTATCAGCTCTCTGAACTTTTTTCTTGCTATTGGTTCCTGTGCGGCAATTGCAACAAATGCTCGGGTTAAAGCCCTGTTTCCCATGCTATGTGCAACTATGTAAATATTGTCAACATCTGAACGTGACGCAAAATCACTTAAAAAATGTTCCAGGTCACTTTCAGTCCATTCTACATTATTTTCATCTGCTGTGTATCCTAAATCAGCTCCCAATGATGGCCAGCTATAAAATACCGGTGCACCGTCGAAATGAAGGTCATATGCTAGTTGTGCCGTTCGACGTGCGGCATCTTCGAATTTAACATTATAACCGTGAATAAAAATTAGAGCAGATTTGCCAGAGGACGCATCTATACACGACCTTAAAGACGAAAAGAAATCTTCTTTATCCTTTGGCATCAAATACAAAAGGGCGACATCCTTACTTGGGTTGGAATGGAACTGTAATTTCCAAATTGACGGGGTCTCAAGATCGCCCTCTTGGTGTACGCCGGGAATACTTACAAAGCATGTGCCATAACTTATTTGACCTCTCGAAACGCCATACACACTTGTGGGAGTCGAATTGGTCAAAATATTCCGATCAGTAGCGTAAAAAACACGAACAATATGGTAAGCCGAATTATGCAACAGTTCGTATTGTGGTGAACCGCCTATAATTACCGGCACAGTAGCTATTGGTGAACCCAAGAAGCCGACGGCAGTAGTATGATCAGATACGTGTTCGGCCACAAATACTTGGGCATCTACATATTGCATTTTAGGCACGTGTACCGCTACATGATGTATAGGAGGGAATGCGTGCAAACGTATTATGATGGGCGTAGGCACTATTACCACTGTTGGAGCTTGTGGAGCTGCTGCTGGTGGTGGAGTTGGTGAAACTGGTGTTGGCGCTGTAGGAGTTGGTATTGGTGTTTGCGTTGGTGCTGGCTCGGGGGCTGGTAACGGTTCTGGCAACGGAATCGGGCCTGTTGGTTCGTACTCTTTTGGCGCTAAATTTGAAAAATGTAGATAGATAATTGCCCCGCAGCACCCGATGATTAGGATTACAACGAGGCTTTGTGTATAAAAGGGATTTTTCATCCGATTTATTTTTTTCTCATATTAGATTAACATATGCAAACAAAAAGCCGTCCGGTCGAAAGACCGGACGGCTTCCGTTTCAGGCTATTGGGTCAAGACTGTCACAGTCCAAGTCGAATATTCCTGTTATCGGCCAACACGGATAGTTGCAATGAGCGATAAATCTCCAAATGCTTCCTTGCGATCACTTCGGGTGCATAGCGTTCGCGCATGGTTTGGCTGGCGGTTTTGGGCTGCGGACTGCCCGACTCCAGCCATTGGGCGATGGCATTTTCCAGTCCTTTCCAATCGTCGCCGGCGATGACTTCCGCGCCTTCGGTGCCGGTGGCGATGTCCGGAACACCGCCATAGGACGAGGCGAACAGTTTCAAATTCCGGGCCAGCGCCTCGGCGGCGACCAGGCCAAAGGCTTCTTCGCTGGGAAAATGGACGAGCGCCGATGCGCGGTCCATCGCGCTGATTAAGGGTTGGAGGCCCATCTTTCCCAGGTGCCGCGCGTAACCCGCGGTTTGCGCTTCGGCGATTTCGTGAAGAAAATTTTTCGTGTAATCGCTCCGGGATTCCGTTCCCCCGATAAATTGCATTTCGAACTTCAAACCGCGCTGATGCAACTGGCGGGCGACATCGAGAATTTCCCGCTGTCGTTTATAACTGACGATTTCGCCAATGTTGAGAATAACTGGTAGTGCGCCGCGATTTTGGCTAGACGCCGGTTCGAAGAAAGCTGTTCGCAACGCGTTGGGCACGCGCCAGACACGTTTGGCGCGGGGTGCGACGAGGCTTTCCGTATAGGCGGAATTGCAGAAGACGCCAATAGTTCGTTTCAGCGCGTAGGTTTCCAGGACGGCCGAGAGTCCCCAGAAAAGGCCGCCCGGGCCGCCGCGATGATGCCGGGCCACGCTTTTCATGTTGCCATGGATGGTCAGCACGTTGGGAAAGCCCGAATAAATGGCGGAGATCGAGCAATCGCGTTCCGTGCCCTGGCCGTGGACGAGGTCCGGCCGGATGTCGCGCACGCGTTTGCGCACCGCGCGGATGCAGCCCTGGTAAAGCGTGCGCAGCCAGCCGGCCTTGGGCACGTGCACGCCGTGAAACCACATGTTGTCGGCAATTTTTTCCGGCGACGGCGCGGGCTTTTGCAGGCAGGAAATGACGTGCACCTCCACCTCCTTGCCCAGCATCATGAACCCCTGCAAGAGGGCCTCCGGGGCCGGGCCGAAATAGGGCGTGGGATGGCTGTAATCCTTATACCGCTCGCGGTTGTCGCTGGTCAGGATGACAATTCTCATTGAATTAAAAATTGCCGATGGGCCGGGAGGGTACGGTGTAGCAGGGCTTGGTGAAATTTTGCGTGTGCACGCGCAAATCTTCCAGGGACTGCACGATATACCGGCACACGTCTTCC
>JASHZU010000439.1 GCA_030042375.1 Verrucomicrobiia bacterium | reverse complement strand
TTGCTAAAATTGGTGTCCTCCAGCACGGCACCCGCCGCAGGCGTCTCAAATTCGATATTGTTCGATGACAGGAGAAACCGCGCCCCTGCCGCGTCATCCTCGGTCAAACCGGTATAGAAACCGCCTATGCCCAACCCGCCCAGTCCGGCTTCAACGCCGGCTTCAAAATCATTGGCCGCCACTGCGGTGTAGGACGGGATGGTGGTGTCCGTAGGAAGTGCAATAGTTGTCGCCGTCCATGCCGGCGGATGGGTACCGCAATCTTCCAGGATGTTATAGGTGTAAAGGATATTGTTCACGTAGGGAGAATAGAGAGTCCCCGTTTGCGGCCCGGTCAGGGGCTGGTCAGTACTGCCATAGTTTCTCTGGACAACAACATACTCGACATTCTCAGGGCAAGGGGGAGGAGAGGCCTCTTCATCACGCTGGCGTAATGTCCAGGTATAACGCTCCGGCTGTGCCAATCCCAATTGTTCCACCAGCAAATGCAGGACCACTGATTTAATATCGGTCAAATACAGGCCTTGCGCGGTACCGTTGAAGTGCTGGGAATTAAACGGAAATTCACCCAGGCTGGGGCTGTAACCATCCACGCCGCTGGGATGGTTCGTAAAGAAATTGTTCATGATGGCAAACGCCTGGTCCACTGCCGCCTCACCATTTGTATGGAAATAACTGGAAAAAGCGCCGTCATAAGCATAGTAAACCGTCGTGACATTACGGCGGTAGCCATTGTTAAAGTTTTTCGGGCCACCGATATCGCCCAGATAAACCGGGCCACCGGGAAGTATGTAGCCTTGATAGAGGAAATCGTAGCCCAGCTCGACGGTTTGCCACGTGGAATCAGGCGCAATGATTGGCCCCAACAGGGCAAAGCCCCGGGCCTGTTGCCAACCCAACGCCAATAAGAGCGCACATAAAAATGTTTTGATCATTCGTTGCATAACATCACTGCCGCAAAAGCTGAACGCGATAAAAGCCCGCCGCGCCGTTACCCACATAGATGGAATCACTCGTGCCAGCCTCAAATCGCGGCGCACCGAAATTGCTCCATGTCTTGAAATCCGTGGTCACCTGCACCTGGTAAGTCTTGCCCGGCTGCGTATTCCAGCTCAGGAACATTCCCTGCGCTGACTGGGTCAACTGAGTTTGCAGCCAGGTGGCAGAATTGGTCGGGTTGCCGCCGGTCGTGAAAATCTGCCAAAGCGATGGTCCGCCTGCGACAACCGGCGCGCCAGCCAAAGGCCAGGCCGCCTGGTTGGTGCCATAATACATATTCATCCACTCTATCGGTATGACATAGGGCGGTGTTCCCCAATATATGCCACTCCACGTGGTGCCGCTGGCATAGGGCGATAGTGGCGATCCATAGCCGGTCGTTGTTTCATACTTCACCGCGAACCAATGCGTGTCATTAGTTGTTAAACCATTCTGCGCGGTCATGGTCCATTGATTGCTCACCACCGCCACAGTGTCCGTGGCCTCGCCATCCACATAAACCTGATAATTTGAAATGGAAAGTCCCTGAACCGGCGGCCATGAAACCGTCAACTCCGGTTGATAAACACCACCGCTCAAATTAAACGGCGCCGATATAAATGGCGCGCCCAGCGGCTCAAGCGACGCCGCTATGTTGACATAACGTTGGGCAAACAAATCAAAACTGTTCGGACCAAAGGTAAAGCTGGTCCACACGGATAAAAACTGCTCCGCGCCGTCCGACGCTACCGCTGGTTCCATTTGCTGGCCGACGGTCGTGGTGTTGACCAAAAATTCGCTCCCCACCGGGGTATTGCCCTCATGCATAAACTGGCCATAGACCCCTTCACGTGAACCGTCCTGCCCCAGGCTCGTCCAAACAATCAGATAATCACCGCCGATGACACTGATGCGCGGATTATACTGGTCACCGTACGTGTAGGAATTGACCGGAGTCACCGTCCCCCCAACACCGTTGGTAAAGGAGCATTCATAAATGTCCCAGCCGTTCGTTATATTAGCCAAATCATCGGCGCACCAGGTGATCATATAACTCCCGTCTGAAGCGGTGGCGACAGCCGGGCTGCTGCAGGGGTTATCGTCCTGGTTAACCAAAATTTCACTCGTGGAAGGAATCGCATTGGTGCCGGAAATCGTATAAAGCCTGTGGTAAATATCCAGACTGGGCTCGGGCGTTGAACTGGCCGAGTAAGCCGACGTATTCGCGCCCCAGTCCGGCGCGCTGGAACGTTCCTGTTCTGAAACCCAGGCGACCACAAACCCGCCATTCTTTAGCGCCGCCACTGCCGGATTGCGCTGGTTATATGCGGTGAACTGATTGACCAAAAACGTTGTGCCGATTTTCGCCCCATTGGTCGAAAGCATCTGGCCATAGATATCCATCTGGCTGTTGGAACTTGCCTGGTTGTAGCTGGCCCACACCACAATAAAATTGCCATTGGTCAAGGCCGCGATGGCCGGGTTATTTTCGAACGTGTTAGTGTAGGGGCTTACCAAAAAATTGGTCGTGTTAAACCATTTGCCGCTGACACTCAAAACACGGCCGAAAATTTGCGTATGGCTGGCCGGCCCGCCCATCCATACAAAGGCCGCGGGGCCTTTTTTGGACAATGCCACATGGGCATCAGTCTGGTCATTCGTGCTGGTGGTGTTTACCTGAAATATGTCTCCCGAGCCCGAAAGAGTGCTGTTGAGTGCCATCGCGCTAATCCCCTCCCCAATTGGATCAGTAATATTATCCTGCCACACGACGTATCCACCACTGGAATTCAGCGCAACATCAGGATAAATCTGGTCGCCCGGAAGCGAGCCGATGATGGCGTATTGGGTGCCATCGGCCGCATAATAATTGGTTTGCCCAAAAACAGACGCAGGAATTGCCAGGAATAGTACCCAGCAAAAACAAATGGCGGCACGACGGGCGGACGGCGACGGCATATACGGTTCGGTAGATTCTAGATTAACTGGTGTATTTTGTCTACAACTTCCTGACAGAAAATTAGGTTGTAGCCATAGATAAAATGGCGACTTAAACAAATTTTTAATCCAGTTTCTCAATTTCATTTCATTATCTTTGAAAATTCATAATCATCGCTTAATCATGCTGGTTTACCACATCACCATGCATCTTTCTTATTTCAAATCAGGACCGTTTGCCGCTCGTGCGGCATGGACTCCAGCAATGCTGCCAATAGCGTTTTAAATCCCCAGCGTGAATACAATTCACGCAACCGGGCCGTGTTCGGCGCCCTGGGCGTCATCTCTTTCAACGAAAAATTGCAATCCACTTCATGCAACCGGACCAGCTCACGGTTGCGCTGGACGGCTTCCTTCGCACCCAATAGCGCCGTCCGCAATCTTTCCGATTTCACTTCGCCAATCCTGTCAAACAGCCTTTCTATGGAACCAAATTGTTTCAGCAAATCGGTCGCTGTTTTGGGGCCCACCCCAGGCACGCCCGGGATATTGTCTACGCTATCGCCCGTCAAACTCAGCCAATCCACAATTTGTGACGGCTCCACGCCCGTTTTGTTCCGGACCTGCTCATCCGTCCAAATCGTTTCCGTCTTGTCGTGTGGATTGAATAATCCCACATGCGCGGACACCAGCTGCATAAAATC
>JASHZU010000438.1 GCA_030042375.1 Verrucomicrobiia bacterium | reverse complement strand
GGCTAAATAAGGGGTATAAACGCTGTTACCCTCGGTGTCCGCAGCCATGTTGATATTATCATGAAGCGCGCCGGCGGCCCAGCGCTGGTGCGGCCCACCATTATAATGCGTGCCAAAACAATTAAAGTTCAGGAACACGTCCGGCCCGGGCGTCGAGGCCTGTGTGACCATGATGTGATAGTAAGGTCCGTACGAGGTACAGCGCTGGAACAAAGACTGCGCGGCTGAACCGCCAAACGTATAAGCCGCGGGGGCGGCGTCCGACGTACCGGTGGCCGGGTTGGTATAGATGCAATCCTGAACGGTGCACCACTTGTCATTGAGGCTGATACCGTTGCCCCAGCCGGACATCAGGACATCCTGCACCCAGCAATTTTTCATGTCCTGATAAGAGATAAACGTGCCGTTGAGAATGTTGCTGGGATAATCAGCGATTAGGCCGACACCACACAGGTTCTCAATGCCGGTGTTTTGGATGCGTCCGGAATCCGTCACCTGATAAACAAGGCCGGTAGTCCAAGCGGTTTCGATGGGATTACAAATCGGCGCGTCTACGGTGATTTGGCTTCCATTAACGGCAGTGATTTGTCTCTCGAACTGCAACCCGGTGCCAGGTGTCCATGGATTTGTGAGCGTGTTCATGGCAATGGCATTAATCCATGGCTGTGTCTGCGGACGTTGAATCACGATGTCTTCGCCGACATAAAACAGCGATGAGGATGCAGGATTGACCGGTTGATAGCCCGTGCCCGTCACATCAGACACGAGCAAGGCATTGATTTGCGTCGAACCGCCGGAATTTCCCGTAAAGGAAAACGTCTGGCTGCTGCCCGTGGCGGTGAATACGCCGATGGAATATTGGCCCACGCCGCCAGTGGCCGGCGGAACATTGTAGGCAAGGGTCACCTGGTTATAGCCCGCGAAGATTTCTGTACGGCCAACCGTCCCTCCCCCGCGCGGATCGCTCACCCATACCTGCACGGCATAAGTGTGCCCAGCCGTTAGATTATTCAGCGTCATGGTGGCCGTAGGATTGCTGGAGTTATATTCGCCGCCTTTCAAAATGTCCTGATAAGCGGCGGACAAATTACTAAATGGCGTCGAGGAGGAACTATAATTTCCATAATTGCTGGTGGCGCCGCTGATGCTCACGTTCCCCGGGTCGGCGCTGGTTGTTCCGGTAAAGGCAACGCCGTTGACGGTGGTATTGATATTTGCCCAATCGTAGGCATAGAGAAGTGTGCCACCATTAAATACATCGGAATCTCCGGAGACGGTCACATTTGTGCCCCAGGTAATGCCGCTGATATTGACGCCAAAGTTCGTCGCGCCCAGCGGGAGGTAGGCATTGGTAATGGAGTAGGACGCTCCATTTTGCGTCCACGAGGCCGAGCCGCCCACCGTAATGACATTTCGTGAATCTCCGGTCACCAGCAGGACGGTGCCAGTGTTCGTGTTATCACCGGAACCGCGCAGGACCACGCCGCTGGCGCTGATGGAGAGCGTTCCGGCAATCGTGTAAATGCCCGGGTTCAACAGCACTGCGCCACGATAACCGTTTGTTGGCGTATACGCCGAGACGCTGTTGATGGCGTCTTGAATGTTGGCAGTATTATCCCCGGCGACCGGACTGATGGTCTCTGCCACGGGCACCACGGGCAGAGGAACTCCTCCCTCCATATAACCGGCGTAGGAAAAATCCGGCAGACGATTGCCAAGATTGTCCGAATAATAGGCCAATGTCCCGTTTGCGCCGAAATGGACCCACTGAGCCGATGGAGTCGGCGCTGGCCCCGGCTGCGCCGGATTGACCGGCTGATAACCCGTCGCCGTCACATCAGATAACAGCAAAGCATTTAGTTGCGTCGAACCGCTGCTGCCGTTTGCTAAAAGGGTAAACGTCTCGGTGCTGCCCGTGGCCGTGAAAACGCCAATAGAATATTGCCCGACACCGCCGGGACTGGGCGGGACGTTGTATGCCAAAGTGACCTGATTGGAGCCACTGGCATTCTCGGTGCGTCCAGCCTCGCCGCCGCTGGCCCGGGGATCATTCACCCATATCTGCACCGCATAGACATGACCGGTGGTGAGGTTGTTCAAGGTCACTGTCGCGGTAACATTACCGTCCTGGTATTCACCACCTTTCAGGATGCTCTGGTAAGCTGCAGACAAATTACTAAAAGGAGCCGATCCAGAAGTGAAACCCGTGTAGTTGTTGCCGAGTCCGCTAACGCTGATGTTCGACCCGCCGTTTGCGCTGGATGTTCCGGTAAAGGCGATGCCGTTGACAGTTGCGTTCACGTTCGCCCAATCGTAGGCATAAACAAGCGTGCCGTCGGTAAAGACATCGGAATCCGCAGAGATGGTGACGTTGGTGCCCCACGTGATGTTTTGGGCGAACATTTTCCCGGAGAAAATCAACAAAATCGCGAAAACCACCAGTCGCTTCAAATAGAGAGAGGACGTTAAAATCATGGTCACACGAGGATGGTTAGTCAGGTTTGGGCGATAACGTCTGGATAATTCGCACACTATTATCAAATTTGTTTAGTTTTTTGTCAAAGATTTGCCGGTTGAACGTTTGTTCTAGTGCTCATTAAAAATGGCCCCCCCGGGGGGGGTTGTTGACTTAGGTTTACACAGGTTGACATAGGTTGATTTTGACCGGTGGATAGTTGATGGTTGATGGATGCCAAAATCCAAAGGCTTCAGTGAGG
>JASHZU010000437.1 GCA_030042375.1 Verrucomicrobiia bacterium | reverse complement strand
GGGACGAGTTTCAGCTCGGCGGAAAAAATCGCCGCCAATGTCCCTTCGCTGCCGGACAAAATCTGCAGCAGGTTCCGCGGATTTTCCGCTGCGCGCGCCAGCGCATAGCCCGGCCAGCGTTTCACCAGTCCCGGCGGAAACCGCTCGCCAATCGCCACCGCGTTAAACGTCGCGATACTTTCAACCAAACCCCGCTGCTTCGGTAAAGAATCACCTTCCTCGCTCACTTCCACGATTTTCCCATCCGCCATCACAATTTCCAGCCCGGCCACGTGCATTCCCGTCGTGCCGTAAACCGGCGCGTGCGAGCCGGACGAATCATTGGCAATCATCCCTCCCAGCGTCGCGCGCGAACTTGTCGCCACGTCCGGCCCGAAACGCAAATGATACGGACGCAAAAATGCATTCAATTGGTCCAGCACCACACCCGCGCCCACGCGCACCGTGCGCTGTTCCACGTCCACCTTGCCGATTTGCCGATTGTGCCGCGCGAAATCAATGACCACGCCGTCGCCGATCGCTCCGCCGGAAAGTCCCGTGCCCGCACCACGCGGGATGACCGACACGCCTGCGTTCGCCGCTGCCTGGATGAGGGAGCTGGCCTCCTTCGCGCTTTTCGGAAACGCCACCGCCTGTGGGACGATTTGGTACGGCGAGGCGTCGGTGGCATAAAGCTGGCGCGTAAGATTATCTACCGCAACATGGCAGTTGGCGGCCTTGAGCGGGCCGAGTTGTTGGGTATTTAGCACTGGCCGGAATCTATCCCCGACTCAAGGCGTTGACAATGGCATTAGCGCCGGCGCTGGAGGAGATATTTTACGAGCGAAATCAGTCCCGAAAACTTGTAAGCCGGGTCAACATATTTTTCGAGGACATAAAACGCAAAATAATAAAACCGGCAGAAACTCCAAATCACCAGCGCCAGCAGCACTGCCGTTTTCCAATCCGGTTCGTTAATTACGATTAACGCCGCCGAGACAATTCCAATAACCAAAAAGAGCAGTCCCTTGATTTTTATCCATCGCGCGCTGGTCAGGTCTTTCATGGGAACAAATTTAAAATCGCCGCTGCCGCCCGCCGGCTCGCGCCGGGTTCGCCGAGTGATGCCACAATCTGCGCGAGTTGCGATTTGATTTTCTGGCGACGGGATTCGTTTTGCAACAGCCCTAGCGCCGCGCGCGAAATGTTTTCTGGCGTCGCTTTGTCCTGGAGGAATTCCGGGTACACCTCCTCATCCGCGATTAAATTCGGCATCGTAAAAGATTTCACCTTAATGATGCCTAGGGCGATAGCCAAACCGAGCAATGGTTTTTTGTAAAGCGTCACCGCTGGCACGCCAAAAAACGCGCACTCCATCGTCACTGTTCCCGTCGAAGCCATTGCCACTTCCGCTTGTGCCAAAGCTTCCGGCAAATTGCCAATCTGGATTTCCAGGTCTGCTCCGCGTGATTTTGCGAGCGCCGCCAGCGATTCATCCGGCAGAACCATTTTTGCATTCAACGAAGGCAGTTTTTCTTGAATGATTTTCAGCGCCCTCAGCAAGACTGGCAAATGATGCTTCAACTCACTTTTCCGACTGCCGGGCAGCAGCAAAACTCCTGATCGCTGGCCTCCATCCTCCGCCTTCCGTCCTCGGTCCATGATGGGGTGTCCCACAAACTCCACGCGCAATTTCGGCGCGTGTTCCGCGTACCATTTCTTTTCAAAGGGAAAAATGCTCAGCAGCAAATCATAATTCGCCTCCAGCACTTTCGCGCGGCCCGGCCGTGATGCCCAGACCTGTGGCGAAACGAACTGCACAATCTTTGGGTTCCAGTTCGCTTCCGGATGTTTGCGCACCCATTTCTTCACCGCGTGGCCGAACCTCAAATTAAATCCACCGTAGTCCACGCCGATGACGGCGTCGGGTTTGTGCTCAATAGCCAGTTTCAGCAACTGATGGAACAGCGCGCGAAATTTGAAATAATTTTTCAGCACATCGACGATGCCCACCACGGCGTGCTGGGTCATGTCGAAGGCCAGTTCGGTTCCCGCCGCGGCCATGCGCGGGCCGCCCGCTCCAAAAAATTTTGCGCCGGGTGATTTTTCGCGCAAGGCCACCACCAATTCCGACGCGAGCAAATCCCCGCTCGGCTCGCCGGCAATCAGCATGAAGTTTTTTACCGCAATTCCTGCCATAGAATGGCGCTCATGCGCTGGCCGTTTTCAAAATTATCCAGGTCAAATTTCTCGTTGGGCGAATGTGCGTTGTCGTCCGGCAAACCCAGACCGAGCAACAGCGTCTCTGCGCCCAACACTTTTTTGAAATCGTTCACGATGGGAATCGAACCGCCCTCGCGCAAAATCACCGGCTCGCGCCCGAACGCCGCGCGCAACGCCCGCATCGCTGCCTGCGCGTGCACGCCGGTGGGCGAGACCAAATACGGGTCCGCGCCATGGCCCGCTTCGATTTCCAGGCGCACGGTCGGCGGACAAATCTTTTTGAGGTAATCGCTGACGATTTTATAGATCTTCGCCGGCTTTTGGTTGGGCACCAGCCGGCACGTGATTTTGGCCCGTGCCCATGCGGGGACAATCGTCTTGCTGCCTTCGCCCTGGTAACCGCTCGTCAGCCCGTTAATTTCAAACGTGGGCCGCGCGCTCCGTTGTTCCGTGGCGGTGTAACCCTTTTCGCCAAACAATTTTTTTACGCCCAGCAATTTGGCCAGCGCCGCGTCCGTGGTCGGCAGCCGCTTGAACTGTTTTCGTTCGAACGCCGAGAGCGGAGCCACGTCATCGTAAAAATGCGGCGCGGTAATGCGCCCGTTTTTGTCGCGCATCTTCGTCAGCAATCCGCTCAGCGCCATCGCCGGGTTTTCCACCGACCCACCGAAAACGCCCGAATGCAAATCGCGCGACGGCCCATGCACGATGATTTCAAACGCCACAATCCCGC
>JASHZU010000436.1 GCA_030042375.1 Verrucomicrobiia bacterium | reverse complement strand
TAGCGTTTGGCCACTTCATCGCAAAACGCGCGGAAGGTTTCGTTGCGCGCGACGAAGTCGGTCTCGCTGTTGACTTCCACGAGCACGCCGAGCTTGCCGCCGGGCGCGATGTATTGCGCGATAGCGCCGTCTTTGGCCGCGCGGGCGGCTTTGACGTCCGCAGTGGCCGCGCCTTTTTTGCGCAGAATGTCCACGGCTTTTTCGAGTTCGCCACCGGCTTCGGTGAGCGCCTTTTTGCAATCCATCATGCCGGCGCCGGTCATTTCGCGCAGCTTTCCAACTATTGCAGCAGTAATTTCAGCCATATAAAAATGTTAATCGTTGAGAGTTGATCGTTGATGGGGCACATGTCCGGCGGCGCAGCAGCGCCGCCCTACCATCACCCCTGCCCTCTTAGGCGTTTGAAGGCGCCGGGGAGTTTTCCGGGGTCGTCGGGTCATCGCCGGACGCCTCTTCCACCGCTTCGGCCGAGTCAAATTTCTCGCCGTTGGAATCCGGGCGGCGTGAGCGCTTCGATTCAAATTCGGCGCCGGCCTGGGTAATGGTTTGCCCAATGGTCGCCATAATCGTACGCACGGAACGAATCGCGTCGTCGTTCGCGGCGATGGGATAATCGGCCAGGTCAGGGTCGCAGTTTGTGTCCACGAGGGCTACGATGGGGATTTTCAACTTGCGCGCTTCAGCCACGGCGTTGTGCTCGCGCTTGATGTCCACGACGAACATCGCGGCAGGGAGCTTGTCCATGGAGCGGATGCCGTCGAAATATTTGTGCAGGCGTGCGGCTTCACGGCGGATGACGGCCTGTTCCTGCTTCACGTAATTGGCGAGCGAGCCATCGGCATCCATCTTCTCAATTTCTTTGAGGCGCTTGATGGAGGTTTTGATGGTATTGAAATTGGTCAAGGTGCCGCCGAGCCAGCGTTCAACAACATAAAACTGCCCGCATTCCTTGGCGGTGTCTTTGACGCACTGCTGCGCCTGCTTTTTGGTGCCGACGAAAATCACTTTGCCACCTTTGCGAACGGTCGTGCCCAGGAACTCGCACGCGGCTTCGAGCTGCGTGAGGGTCTTCGAGAGGTCGATGATATGAATACCGTTGCGCGCGTCGAAGATGTACGGCTTCATCTTGGGGTTCCAACGCTTCGTTTGGTGGCCGAAATGGACACCTGAATCCAACAATTCTTTTACTCCAATGCTAATCACAATTTTTCCTTTGGTTAAAACCGCACGAATCTTCGCGCAGCATCCCGCGGAACACGGGATTGAGTTTGATGTTATTATGGCCGCTTCGCATTCACTCAAACGCGAATTTTAGGCCGTTTTCCCTTCCCGCCATTTGGCGAAAAGGGATGGTTAGAATAGCAGAAAAACGGGAAGTGGCAATAGCTAATTAACGCAAAAGACGCCAAGGAATGAAGGCGCCCATTGGAATTTAAACAATCTTTTATTTCCCGAAAATGGCTATATTTGCCTCTATTTGGTTAGATTTACCTATATTTACCTCCCTGGCTGCCACGCAAAATCCCACCCCCCCCCCGGGGGGGTGGGGAACCCTTGATTGGCCTTAAACAGCCTTTACCAGCCTTGAGCAGGCTTTAATTTTTTCGGTTTGTTCAGGTCTGTTTTTGGTTTGTTTTCGTGTCCCGGGGGTTGATGTGGGTTGATCCCTATTTTAACCACCAAGTCACCAATGCACAAAGAGGCGGCCAGAGCCTTGGCTCCTACTTCAGAAATATGTCAAAGAGCGGAGGCCATTTTAGCAGGCACGTCGGTTTTTCGTTAGTTCCCGAATACCGCAAATACTTTCGCTCCAACAGAGCCGCAATTAAGATTCGCGCTGTGCACGGCTTCGAAAATTCAAGGGCAGGTATCGCTCAAGCCGTTCAGGCCCTCATGGTCAATTGAGAAAGAAAACTTCTTCCTTCCGTTCTCTCGTGTGATTTTGAACACAAAAATCATGTCATACTCACTGTTCTTCCAATCAGGAACCTTTTGTGGATTATCGCCGTTATTCTTGAGCACGTTTCTGGCAAAGTCGTCCAGTAGAATATGTTCCCACGCGATAAAGACGGTGGCGTTTTGGTATTGTGGCCCGTTTAATTCGTTTTCAAGCCCGTTGATTTCCCGGTATCCAAACTGTGTGTCGACAGGCAGGCTGCAGCGAATGGCGGTCGGCTCAATGGTCATGAGCGGACGAATATAATAATAATTCCTTCCTTTGTCTTGAACCTGCTGGTTTGGATTGGGCGCAAAGATAAATTGAGGCGTGCCGAATTTCCTGAGCAGCACATCCGGCAATGCCAAAGCCCGGTTAAGGCCACGGCAATCAAGCTGTCCCAGTCCCCCGGGCGGCTTTTCTCCATGCCGGATACAGACGATCGTTTCCAATGTCTGGCCAGCCGTGGCGGCAGGCGCATTGGTTTGAGCGTTAACGCATGCCGGAATTGCCCATTTAACGAGCAACAAAACGAACAATATTTTCTTCATGGATTTAATTCTATTTTGACTTGAAAGGGCTTGAAACATTTTTTCATCGGGTTACAGCCGTTTTTAATTGCTAGCAAGGTCTTATCCGAGATAAAACACATCGGTGAAAAGGGTTTTTTTAGCGGTTTTTTGTGCCGGCTGGCTGATAATTTCTCAGTTCAGCCTTCTTGCCTGGGATGGCGCCGGCCACATGCTGATTGCGGCAGAGGCATTTCGCCAACTGCCGCCGGAGCTTAAAGCGCAGGCCATCGAAGTTTTAAAGGCACACCCCGATTATCAGGAATGGGTAAAGGCTTATCACCCCAATCCTAATTATGATTTGGCTTCTTATGTTTTCTTGCGCAGCAGCACCTGGCCGGACGAAATTCGCCGAAGCGGCAGCCCTTACGACCATCCTGACTGGCATTTCATCGATTATCCGCTCAGGCCCCCATTGTTTCCGCTGGAACCAGACCCGCAACCAACCAATGACGTGCTTTTTGGCGTGGCGCAATGCGAACAGACCCTGAGCGACACCAATGCCGACCCGGTATTGCGCGCGGTCTATTTGTCCTATCTGATTCATTTGATCGGAGACATGCACCAGCCTTTACATTGCGAGTCATTCTACGACGCACAATTCCCGAATGGCGACCGCGGCGGAAATGATTTTTATGTGAAACTGGAACAAGGCGGTGTGCGATTGCATGGGATTTGGGACGGGCTGTTGGGAGACGCTGAAAGTCCGGCAATTCAATTGCGGTACGCCCGTCAAATTCAGGGAGAATATCCCAGATTGTTCCTGCCGGAATTGAGGGAGGATACCACGCCCACATCATGGAGCCTGGAAAGCCGCAAGCTGGCCATTGAGTATGGGTACCTGAATGGCCATTTGAGAGGCGGCACGAACATGGAAACCGCCCCCCTGCTGCCGGAAGGCTATCTCAGCAAGGCAAAATCCGTAGCCGAACGCCAAGGAGCGCTGGCTGGGTATCGTTTGGCCTATGAAATCAAAAAATATTTGATTTTGGGGAGAACGGTGCCGTTATTGCCCCCCAATACCAATACGATGGCCATTGCGCTGCCCAAAGAAATCGGGACCGCACAGGCAGCAGAATATTATGACGAAGACATGGTGGTAACGGGAAAAGTAGTGGACGTGAGCGTGCGCTCGACTATCGCTATTTTGGATTTGGATCAATCTTATCCCGATACACCCATGACGGCGGTGGTTTTTGATGACAACTTCGGCAAGTTTGGCGATTTACAGAAATATACCGGCCATAATGTGGAGATCAGCGGCACCGTTACCGAGTATCACGACAAACCGGAAGTGGTTCTGGAATCCCCGAGGCAGATTAAAATCACGGACTCGAATCAATAAGCACCCGTCGTCAGCCTAAGAGGAATAATTCGAACGAATGAATCTTCTTCAAATTACCGGCTGCGCGGAGGCTCCGGTGCAGGAGGCAACAAACTGGGTTGGGCAGGGTTTTGAACGGCCGGCTTTTGTTTTGTTTTTCTCTGGCGCGCTCCGGCAGGACTAAAGCCATAAGCGGCGGCAGTACTCAAGTGATTGCCGATGCGCCGCAATCCGTCTAACATATCCAAAAAGCACAAACTGTTGGAAAGTCCCTGCCGGTCTCCGGGCTTTAAACGCTCATAATGTGTCTTTTTCTGAGCCAGACACCATTCATTAATCTCGTCTCGCGCATTAAGGACTTTTTGTGCGGTGGCAGGTTCGCGCATGGTCATGAAACTGGCGGCGAGGTCAAATTGAAGCAGGGTTTTTTGATAAAGATTATTCAAGGCGGCTTCGTCGTCGGGATAAAGAACTAGATGTTCGGTTGTTTGTTTTGTCACGGTACTAATGAGGTTTTTTTCAATGATGTCGCCGATGGCCTCCAATTCGGCAGCATAGCTCAAAAGAGTAAAATGCCATTTGCGGTCGAAATCATTCAATTCGCCAATCTGGCTCAAATACAACATCAATTGCTGGTTGATCTCATCAATGGTATCCTCCTGGGAACGAATATTCTTAACAGGCGCAGAACTGTTTTGAACGTGGGCGGACCAAAGACTTTGGAGCATGACTTTCACCTCATCGGTCATGCGCAAGGTTTCCCGCGTGGCATGGGCCAGGGCGATCGGTGGAGATTCCAGCGCTTCTGGATTGAGGAATGTCCTTGGCACTTCCTGGGACCTGGGCGGGTCGGGAACAAAAGTCTTTTTCACAAAAGCCAATAGCCATTCCAAAAACGGGTAGGATATTACCGCCACAAGCAGATTAAAAGCGGTGTGCATGAGTGCCAGTTGCTGCGGGACGGGAAAGGACAGTTTCTCCGAGAGAAATAAATTTCGGGGCACAAATACAATCACTAAAACCGCCACGAATAGCTTGGCGAGTAAATTGGCAATGCCCAAGCGGCGTCCTTCCAGATTGTTTTTGGCAACAAAGAGGGATGTTAAACCCAGGCCGATATTGGTTCCAACAATCCAATTTACAAAGAGGGATTCCGGCAAAATGCCGCCGGTGGCCAACCCGATGCCGAAGACCACCGTCGCGGTCGAACTTTGCAACAGCAATGCCATAATTGCCGCCGCCAGGCAGAGATTATATGGATGCTGGTCCAACACACCAAAGACAACGCCGATGTCATGGCTGCGGCCAAAATCAATAGCCCCCTCCTGAAGATAGTGCATGGCCAAAAATATAAATCCTAAAGATAGAAGACACTGACCAACACCGCGAAGCCGCTCGGGC
>JASHZU010000435.1 GCA_030042375.1 Verrucomicrobiia bacterium | reverse complement strand
GCACCGGTAGTGGCGTTGCTCTGTTTCGCTTATGGCCTTGCCGTCTTAACGTTTTTTCGGGCGAATGAAGCGGACCGACTGTCGCTGGCACAACTGGTCCGGGAGCATACGGCGCGCTCGGACACCGTCGTCATCTTGAAAGCAACGGATCCTGGCACGGCATCCCTGGCGGATCGGCTGGACGAGCCGCTGGATCGTCACATCATTGTAGCGGACGATTTCAAAGACCTGGCGGAGGAGAAAAGTCATTGCGTTATTCTATCATCGGTCAAGCTGAACGGTTCGTTTGTCCTGGTAGCGCAAAACGTGACTTCGTCGCAATCGTGGATGAACCAGGTTACCGACTGGTTTAATCGTTCCATCTCGCATCGCAGTGCCGCCGACCGGCTCCCATTGGCCGGAAATTACTTTCTTTACGAGGCGTCGCCTTGATTTGTTTGCTCGACCATAGACGCGCGGTATGATAAACGCCATCGAATGATTTCAACCGACGCCAAACCGACGCGGCCGCTGGTGTCCATTGTGATTCCCATGCTGAACGAAAAGGACGGGCTGTCGGCATTGTTTGCCCGGGTGGAAGGGGCAATCAAAGGCACGGCGGCGGATTGGGAAATGGTGGTGGTGGACGATGGCAGCACGGACGGGACCGGGGATGCCGCGCGGGAGGAATTAAAGCGGTTTGCACACTGGCAATTGGTGGTCTTGAGCCGTAACTTCGGCCAGCAACCGGCGTATCGCGCGGGCGTTGACCATGCGCGTGGCGATGCGGTGATTTTTTTGGACGCAGATTTGCAGGACCCGCCGGAACTGGTTCCGCAATTTCTGGAAAAATGGCTCGCCGGCTACAAGGTGGTGACCGGGTGCCGGACCAGCCGCGAGGAGACGGGCCTGCGCCGGGTTTTGTTCGATGGGTTTCACCGTGTTTTTCACAGCATGACCGGGCGGGTGATGCCGATGAACAGCGGCATGTTTTCGCTCATTGACCGCGTGGTGATTAACCAACTGGTGGCTGCGCGTGAAACGAATTTATACCTGCC
Source organism: Verrucomicrobiia bacterium (assembly GCA_030042375.1). Next base: position 2,355 of record JASHZU010000435.1, on the reverse strand, counting down.
GGCCCTCAAAAGCTGGTATGGGTTCCCGCAAACGACTGTCGAATACGCGCGCAAAAACCGCGAGGTGGGAGAGGCAAAACAATCCATGCGCAAATTATTCGGCCAGGCGCTCGATGCTTTATTCAGCTTCTCGGATTTGCCGTTGCAATGGATTGCGGCTGTGGGCGCGATCATCTGCCTGGCGAGTTTTGCATATGCGGGCTTGCTGGTCGTGGAAAAGGTCCTGCAAATGTTCGGCTATTTTCCCGAGCTGCGTGTCCTGGGGTTTACGACGCTGGCCGTGGCGATCTTTGGTTTGAGCGGTGTCCAATTGCTGTCGCTAGGAGTCATCGGGCAGTATGTGGCGCGGATTTACCGCGAAAGCAAAGGCCGGCCGGTCTATGTGGTGGAAAGTGTTTTAAGTTCCGGCGAACCGGCCGGAAGGCAAAAAACCGGCAGCAACCCATCATAATCCCGTGCTCAAGGCCGTCAGAATTTGGATTTGGCTTTCCACGCTACTAGTGGCTTCCGGCTGGATCTTATCCGCGTTTCGCCAATTAAATCCGGCGGGCTATGGGGTTGCTTTTGTGCTGGCCGCGGTCTTGGTTTTTTTTCACAGGCGGGCAGCAAAAGAGCAGCAAAAGAAAAATCCGGCGCAGTGGGTGCAGATATTCAAATGCCGATTTAAGCGATGGGCGCCGCTTTTGTTTTTGGCGCTCGTGTTCTTAACTCTATTGGGCGGCAGCCTGTATGCTCCTTCCAACGGCAGTTCTACGTCTTATCGCATCCCGCGGGTAATGAATTGGCTGGCGGCGGGACAATGGTATTGGATTCATACGCTGGATGTTCGCATGAATATCGCCGGAAGCGGGATGGAGTGGTTTTTTGCCCCGCTGATTCTCCTGACGCACAGCGACCGCTTTTTGTTTCTGCCGAATTGGTTCTCCTTTTTGCTTTTGCCGGGCTTGATTTTCGGTGTGTTCACCCGGTTGCGAATTTCGCCGCGCGTGGCCTGGTGGTGGATGTGGCTGCTGCCCTCGGGCTGGTGCTTTATCATGCAGGCCGGCTCGACCATCAATGACAGCTTCGCGGCGGTTTATGCGCTGGCGGCGGTAGATTTCGGGTTGCGCGCGCGTGAGAGCCAAAGGGCGGAGGATCTTTGGCTGTCGTTGTTATCGGCAGCCTTGGCTGCGGGCGTGAAACAAAGTGATATGCTGCTGGCGGTGCCCGGATTGATCGCCGCCTTACCGGGAATTTGGTTGTTGCTAAAACGGCCATTGTCCTCGGTCGTCGTGGCTGCTTTATGCCTGCTCGTTTCCGGGTTGCCGACGATTATTTTCAATTTGAAAAAGACGGGAAATTGGGCGGGGGTTACGGCCAACGCCTGGGGAAACGCGGAACTGAAGTCGCCGGTTTGGGGCATTCTCGGAAACATTTTTTGCATGACGGCGCAAAACCTGAAGCCGCCGGTCTTTCCTTTTGCCAAACCATGGAACGCTGCCATGAAGCATTTCCTGCAAACACCCTTCGGCTCGCACTTTGTGAGTTTTGAAGATTTTGGCCGCTTGAGTTTTGGCGTGGGTGAATCCGCCGCGGCTTTGGGCGCGGGAGTTTGTTTTTTCGTCCTACTTTCCTTTTTTGCGGCGCGGCATTATGGAAAGAAATTCAGGTTGGGCTACCCGGTTAAAAACGTAGAACCCTTGCTGAAACTCTTAAGATGGATTCCCTGGGTGTTGTTACTGGCATTTATGGCCAAGATTGGGACGTTTGAAAACGGCCGGCAATTTGCTTCCTATTACATTCTCTTTTTTCCATCACTTCTGGCTTCGCCCGGCCAATCGTTCCTGGTCCGGCAGCGATGGTGGAAGTTACTTGCCTTATTGCTCCTGATGAGCGCGGTTGGATTGCTCGTTATTTCACGGGACCGCCCGTTGTTTCCCGCGCAGGCGGTCATCGCACGGCTGCAGGCCAAATATCCCAATTCGAAATTTGTTTCAAACATCGCTCTCACCTATGCCGAAACGCCGGCTTTTTGGGAAGAACAGAAATATTTTAGAGAAGTTTTGCCCGCAGAGGAGACGAAGCTTGGTTATGCGACGTGGATGGATGGCCAAGCCGGGTCTTCATTGTGGCTCCCTTATGGGCAGCGGCGGGTGTATTATGTTTTGCCGGACGATACGGCGGAGCAAGTGCGCTCCATGGGAATCCGCTATGTCGTTGTCGAGAGCCGCATATTGGAGATGACCCAGGACACGCTTCCGCAATGGCTTGAGCGATACCATGCTGTTTTGGTGACGCAACGGGATTTCATTATTGACCCCTATGAGCCTGCGGAGACTTTTTATCTGGTCAGGCTGGAAAATCGTTAGCGAGACA
>JASHZU010000434.1 GCA_030042375.1 Verrucomicrobiia bacterium | reverse complement strand
ATGAAAACGGCCTGGAACCGTGCGAAGAAAATCGGCTCGTCCTCAAACGCACCTTCACCGGCGCCGGCGCCAACCGCCAATTCATCAACGGCTCGCCCACCACTCTCACCGCCCTCGCGACCGTCGGCGAATGGCTCGTGGATATGCACGGCCCGCATGATCATCAATCGCTCCTCCATCCGCAAAAACAGCTTTTGATTCTCGATGCCTACGGCCGCCTCGAACGCGACCGCGAAGCCTTTGGCGAACTCGTCCGCCGCCGCACGGCGCTGGAGAACGAAAAATCCGCGCTCATCGTGGATGAAAAAACCTACGCGCAACAATTGGATTTGCTCCGCTTCCAGGTGCAGGAAATTACCACCGCGCGTTTGCAGCCGGATGAAGAAACTGCGGTCGAAGAAGAATTCAACCGCTCCAGCAACTCCGCAAAATTGTTGCAACTGAGCCAGGCCGCGCTCGATGCTTTGAGCGAGAGCGAAAATTCGCTGCTTACTCAGGCCGGCGCGATTGGCCGCACGCTGCAGGAATTGCAACGCGTGGATTCCGGCGCCGCCAGCCTCACCGAATTGCACTCGCAGGCCGTTAATGCATTGCACGAATTGCAAACTGAACTCTCGCACTACGCCGAAAAAATTTCTCTCGATCCCGCGCGCCTCGCCGAACTCGAAGAGCGCCTCGATTTGATTCATTCGCTCAAGCGCAAATACGGCGGCACCATCGCCGAGATCAACGCCTTCGGCGACGAAGCAAAAAAGAAATTGCAGTCGCTTGAAAGCCGCGATGAGGAACTGGCGCGGCTCAATGCCGAATTGCAAAAGCTCGATGCGGAAATCGCCAAAGCCGGGCAATCGCTCAGCGCCAAACGCAAAAAAATCATTCCGCAATTGTCTAAAGCCGTCAGCAAACAGCTCCAGGATTTGGGCTTCAAACAAAGCAAACTCGATGTCGCGATTTCTGCGGCGGAGATGTCATCGTCCGGTTTGGACGCCATCGAATTCCAATTCGCCCCTAACCCCGGCGAACCCGCCAAGTCATTACGCGCTATTGCCTCGTCCGGCGAAATGGCGCGCGTGATGCTCGCGCTCAAAACCGTCCTTGCCGCCGAGGACGAAATTCCCGTGCTGGTCTTCGATGAAGTGGATGCCAACGTCGGCGGCGAAACCGCCAATGCCGTCGGCGAAAAAATGAAGCAGATTGCCGCGCGACGGCAGGTCCTGTGTATCACGCACCTGCCGCAGGTCGCCGCGCCCGCCGGCGCGCATTACGTCGTCACCAAGCAAATCAAAAATGGCCGCACGATTTCTGAAATCCAATTGCTTGGCAAAAAGGAACGCGTTACCGAACTCGCCCGCATGTTCGGCGGCCAAACCGATGCTGCCCGCAAACACGCCGAGGCGCTGTTGAAATAGTTCTCACCAGAATTGAATCACCGTATATTCTTCCGTGCCGGCTAGATGGAACCCCTCTTTTTGAATCGCGTCCGAAATCCCCGGCATATGACCCGCTCCCCACGGCACGATGATGATGTCCGATTGCGGCAGTTCGGTTTTCAGTATTTCCAAAAGATGCTGGTTGCGTTTCCCGACAATATCGGCATCCAGTTGCTCCATAAAATTGGGAGGCGGCGTGTATTGCGATAGCTCCATGGCCGTCTCGGCATTGAAACCTTTGGTATGAATGAGCATGGCCAGGTTCAGCAAATCAATCGTGTTCGTCGAAAACTGGTCAACATCAATGTCCGCCATCACCAGTTCGCCCCGCGGCTTGAAAACCTTCTGTTGTTCCGCCAAACCGAGAGAATGCGCCACGCGCTTGTAACTGAGTCCATTGGTCAGCAGGTTTCGCTCGTCGGTCACTCCTTCCATAAGAACGACCGAATTGGTCGGAAATGAGTTGGAGATTTTCCGGTAAAAATTGGCATCGGCAACGTGCGCCATCGGCACCAGTTCCACCGTCTTTCCGTCACTGCGGACGTATTGTCTTACCCGGGCAATCAGTCCGCCCGGGTGCAACGCCAGGAATCCCGCGGTAAAATGATTCACCGCCAGCGAGGCGCACAAAAAGAAATAAATAAAAATCGCTGGCGCCAGCACGAAAACATTCGCCAGGTAAAACGAGGACAAATTCCGCCAGCTAAAGCGGCCGTCTCCCAGATATTTGTCCTCCACCAGCGGCCAGCGGAATTTCCATCCGCCCCAAAGCCAGTAAAGGATGCCCAGGCCCAAAATGACCTGGCAAAGCGAAATCACCCAATCCGCTTGCAGGCCGCGGCGCATAAAGTCTGCGCCTCCGTAAATTGCTATCGGGAATGCGGCCAGGAAACCGATCCAGTAAAAAAGTGTCACGGGCAGAAACACGCGCTTGGGAATCATGGGAAAGATGCCCATTAAAACATAAACCGCCAGCGCCGTGAGAATGGCCAGGATGGATAGAATGGCACTGAAGGCCACGAGAAAATGAAGGCCAAAAAGAAGTTGCAAAGAGTCATCCACCACGGAAACAACAGCGGAGGCCACAAACAGGCCGAGGCACAGGCTCAATAGGATGGAGATTGCCCGTTTCACTTAAAGATTTTAACAGGCGCAAAGGGGAAAAGAAAGGTATTCGCGAATTATGCCCTTGGCCATTCTCCGCTAAAATGCCCGCATGATTGACGTGCTGTCATTAATGGAAAGGAGGAGCACACGCGCCTCGCGTACTGCGTTCGGCTTCTTCCAGCCATTCCTCTGTGCCTCGGTGTCTCTGTGGCAAAATCTGCTAGACCAATACAAATCAAAAACATACCGAACAGACCAATTTTTAACCCTGGTTAACCAAAAAAATTTCTATCCGTGAATCAGTCCACGCAAATATCGCATACCGTCGGTCCCAACGTTCCCAGTTTTCGGAAGGCGGCTTGCGCAGCAAGTCAATCCAAAGCCCCGGCAGGG
>JASHZU010000433.1 GCA_030042375.1 Verrucomicrobiia bacterium | reverse complement strand
TAATCAAATCTACAACATCGCCGTTAATGCTCCCGGCTACGGTTACAATAATTTCATGAACGGGGGTAATGCAGCAGCAACTTGGGGTACATATTCCCAGGCGGAAGGCGATACCGGGAACAACCAAAACGGTGAACCGAATTTTTATTTTTTTAGCGGAGAGCCGTCACTCGATACGGAGACGGTGAGTATTAATTATTCCAGCATCCTGCCCACTATTGAAGCCGGTGGAGAAAGCTATCTTCAAATAACGTTTCAGGGCAATACAGGTGGCGGGTCTCCCGCCATCCAGGATTTTAATGATGTTGTTCTTTCAACGGGGGCATTCGGAGTAGATCCTGTTCCCGAACCCGCTTCAATGGCTTTAATCGGGGTGGGGGGAATCCTCAGTTTGTTTGTTGTTCGTCGGCGCAAAATCTAACCAATCATTGTCATGACTGGCAGCCGTTGTCCCAAAAACAACGGCTGTTTTCTTTTTATCCCGTGCTTTGGTAACCACTAATCATAGGATGATCCATGCCTTTCATAGATTCATCCATTCCGCGACCAAAGATACAGTGATAAGGTATAGCTGATAAAAGCTTGAACTAGAGATACATGCCAAAATGAATCACTTTGAGGAACTGGGCACAGTACCGCAGTGTTCATATTTGGCAACTGTAAAAAGCCGGGATGTAATGGTCGTCGTTTGTAAAGCAGCGGCCTTTTTTATTCGTAAAAATTTTTTTTACCCTGCAGACCGAACGATTATTAATCATGTACCACAAGTTCCTTCTCATTTTATCCTTTATCTTTTTTGCCTGCGCCGGAGTGTTTGCTGCCGATAATGCGTCCTTGCCATTTGTCAGTCCGATTTTTGGCGATAACATGGTGATCCAGCGTGGAAAGTTAAACACGATTTGGGGATGGTCAAAACCCGGAGACGTGATCCAGATGGAAATTGCCGGAAATAAGGCGAAGGCAATTGCCGGCGCAGACGGCCGCTGGGAGGCAAAGATTCGTCCGCCATCGCCAGGCGGGCCATACGTCCTGAAGATTGACGGGCAACAGCATGTTGAATTTCACGAAGTGCTTGTGGGAGATGTGTGGTTGTGCGGCGGGCAATCGAATATGGAACTTCCTCTTTCCCGGACGCGAAACGGCGCTCAGGAAATCGCTTTAGCAAATCATCCAGAAATACGTCTCTACAAAGTCCAGAGCCATGCCGCTTACTCTCCCGCGGCTGTTCCCCAGGGGGAATGGAAGATTTGTTCGCCGGAAACCATCGCTGAAGATGGCGGATTTTCCGCGGTAGCCTATTACTTTGCTCTGAGAATCCAGCAGGACATCCATGTCCCCGTAGGCCTCGTTGAAGATTGCCTCGGCGGCACGCCGGCGGAAACCTGGACGAGCCCGGAAACGCTTCATCAATTGAAGGATTTTGACGTCCAGTTGGCAGAGATGGAGCGCTTAAAGGCCAAAGGCGGCCCACAATATGGCAATTATGTGATGCATTGGTACGATGATTACGACATCGGCCTAAAGAGCAACACTTGGGCAGCGTTTGATTTGGACGATTCCAATTGGAAGACAGTCCAGATTCCCGGCGGCTTCCGTGAATTAGGCGTACCCGATGAGCCGAGTGTCTGCTGGTTTCGCAAGGAGATTGCTCTTCCCAACCCCCTGCCTCCCGGCACAGCGACAATTCATCTGGGTGTCATCGAAAGGATGGACACGACATTCATCAATGGCCAATGGGTCGGCGCCAGCGCGTGGGTGGAAAATCCGCGTGCGTATGATTTAAAACCGGGAACTTTAAAGCCGGGCACGAATCTTATAGTGGTTCGAGTGTTCAAGACAAAACCGGATGGCGGATTCATGTCCTCCCCTGACAAACTTCAATTGACGTTGGGGGATGGGACCGTCATTCCCCTTGCCGGCGAATGGAAAGGCGCGCTGAGCGTGGATGCGCGCCCGCCTCATCCAATGCCAATGAGTTTCGAAAATTGGCCGGTCATGCCTTCGGTTTTGTATCAAGGCATGCTGGAGCCGGTCGCACCCCTAGCCATCACCGGCGCCATTTGGTATCAGGGAGAAGCAAACGCCGATCGCGCCTACCAATATCGCACCGTGCTCCCGGCGATGATTGGAGACTGGCGGGCGCTATTTGATCAGGGGGATTTTCCATTCTACATCGTCAGCCTGCCCGCTTTCATGCATCATCAGGACCAGCCCGCAGAATCTTCTTGGGCAGAGTTACGTGAAGCACAGGCAATGACAGTGGTTAAAATTCGCAACGGCGCGTTGGCTGTGACAATTGATACGGGTGATCCGGATAATATTCATCCGATGGACAAAAAAATCGTTGGCGAACGCCTGGCACTATGTGCCCTGGCCCAGCATTACAAGGAGGATGTTCTTTATCAGGGACCCACCTTTAAGTCCTTGGATGATCTTGGCGATACTTTAAAAATTTATTTCGACCATACGGATGGTGGCCTGGTGGCCAGTAACGGCGTTTCCGAAGAATTTCAAGTCGCAGGCAAAGATCGCAAATGGCACTGGGCAGATGCGCGGATCGACGGCGATTCAGTAGTCGTTTCATCGCCGGATGTGCCGGAGCCCTTGGCCGTGCGCTATGCATGGCAATCCTTTCCCAAGGCAACTCTGTACAATGGCGCGGGCCTTCCGGCTGTTCCGTTTCGAACCGATAACTGGCCTGGTGTTACCGAACCTTTAAATGAGCATTGAACTATCAAACCAATAGCTCTCTCAACCTATGAAAAAAAATTTCAAGGGATTTGTATGGGGATTTGTTTCACTTGCGTTTCTAGTGATGCCCGCATGCGCCCAAACGGTCGTAATTACCAATTATACCTTTGATACGCCGGCTTCTGCTAATCCGCCAGCTTGGGAAGCTTGGCAGGATGGCCAAGACCAGTATATTACGAATGTCTGGAGTTCTAGCGACGTGAGTAACAGCCCGACTTCGGGTTCGTTGGTCATCACGAGCACCTTTACAGGCGCAAGCCAGCAAAGCGTCGTTTGGAACGGCGCAGGCGGCGGTTATAACCCGCAGTTAAGCGGCTCGCTGATTACTAATTTTTCCTGTTACATACGTTTCGACCCCACTTCACCAACGAATTCCTCGACGGACTCATATGGTTCCCTGGCTTTTTATTTAAACACTGCCGACAATGCCAGTTCTGCTACGCAAATTGGGGCCTATTATCACCCGCTCGCCGGTGATACTAACTGGATGTTTTACTCCATCCCAGTCAATATCTCTTCCGGCATTTCCGCAATAACGATCCAATTAGAGACATACGGGAATTCTCTGAGCGGAACTTCAGTAATGTACGTGGACGACATCGAGTTGAGCGGGGGCGCAATGCCCACCAATCCGCCTATCAGTGGGGTTTCTGTCGTGGATTATAATAATGTGTATCAACGCATCGACGGTTTCGGCGCTTCATCGGCATGGAACGGCACTTGGAACACCGCTGAAGAAGAATTGCTTTTTTCGACCAACCTCAACATCTCTTATCAATCCGGCACCTACAATGGCGTTGGCCTTTCTTTGTTGCGTAATCATATTGTTTATGCCAGCACGACTTCCGCGAGCGCCGTTCCTACCACGATTGAGACCTCGGTTATGCAAGCCGCCCAAAGCTATGGAGCCAGGGTTTGGAGCACGCCTTGGACGCCGGCCGCCGGGTTCAAAAGCACCAATGATATTTATGACAGCAACTATGCTCCTCCTGGGGGCACCAACGGTGGCAGTTATCTGGGCAGCGGAAATAACATTACGAACATTAACTATGCTAGCCAGCTCGCTAACTATGTGGCCAGCATGAAGAGCACCTATGGCGTTAACCTCTATGCTATTTCCGTTCAAAACGAACCGGACGCGGATGTGACCACCTATGAGGCCTGCCAATGGACGGGCGCACAGATTCATGATTTTGTGACCAATCTTTATAGCGCGCTGGCGGCCCAGGGACTGAGTTCTACAAAAATTATCATTCCGGAAAGCCAGAGCTGGTCTGGTGACACGGCCTTGTTTACACCCACCTTGAGTGATCCCAACGCGGCTGCTGATGTCAGCATCATCGCCGACCATGATTATGTCGACGATAATGATGTCGGGGATCAAACGACCCCGGTGGCACTGTCAACGTCCGGAAAAACCGAATGGGAAACGGAAGTGGCCTTGCTTTCCGGCAGCGATAGCAGCATTGACAATGGCGTCTATTACGCGCAGCGGATTTATCTTTATATGACCCAGGCCAATGCCAATGCATATCATTATTGGTGGCTTGTCGCAGGAAATTCGACAGGTAACGAGGGCTTGCTGGACAACAATGCTGCGGTCACGAAGCGCCTGTTCGCCTTTGGCCAATACAGCCGGTTTGTTCGTCCGAACTTCTATCGCATTAATGCCACTTCATCCCAACAATCCGAGTTAATCAGCGCGTACAAGGATTCCGCCTCGCCGGCTTTTGCGATTGTCGTTGTGAATACCAACACGGCCACCGGCGTGTTTCAAACGTTTAACCTGACCAATTTCACGGCGACTAATGTGACGCCATGGATTACGACCAGCACGCTTTCGCTGGCCCCGCAAACGGCAGTAACGCTGACCAATTCTTCGTTTACTTATTTTGTGCCCGCGATGAGCGTCGTGACGTTTGTGGGAACGGGCAACACGAATACGCCGCCCACGATGAGTCCTGTGCCAAATCAAACGGTCAACGTCGGTGTAACGCTGCTGGTAACCAATACCGCCAGCGACCCTGATTCGCCGCCGAATACACTGGCATTCAGCCCGGCCAATATTTTCCCGGCTAACGCGACAGTCAATTCCTCCAGCGGCATTTTCAGTTGGCGTCCGCACGTTAGCCAGGCCAACACGACCAACCTGATTCAAGTTCAGGTGACGGACAGCGGTTCCAGTTTGAGCGCAACCAATGCATTTGATGTGATCGTTAATGCGGTGACCAATCCGGTGGTGGGAAGCGTAAATCTTTCCCCCGGGCAGGTCAGTATGACCGTCAATGGGCCGCAAGGACCGGATTATACCCTCTTGGAGTCGTCCAATCTGTTGAACTGGCAGGCATTATTTACTTCAAACTCGCCGCCAATGCCCTTTACGTTTGTCACCACGAACTCAACCAATCCTGCTGAATTTTATCGTTTCCAAATCGGGCCGTGACACTTGCAGGATTTTTGAATATTGCATTATTCAGCGAGCGGTTCATCCGTGATAAAAGTATAAGGATGACAACAAAAAAACTCTTTGGGTTTGCCTGGCTGGTTCTGTTTCTCGCCGGCATATGTCAGATATGCGGCGCGGAATGGATTGGCACGTGGGGAACTTCACCGCAATTAACAGAACCGCGGAATTTGCCTCCGGCGCCGGGGTTGGCCGACAATACGCTGCGCCAAATCGTGCGCGTCTCAATTGGCGGCGAAAAATTACGCGTGCGTTTTTCAAACGCTTTCGGGACAAGCCCGGTGATGATAAATTCAGCTCATCTGGCACTATCAGCCGGTGGCAGCGCCATCCAAACGGACCGCGACACGCCGCTGACTTTTCAAGGCAATCCATCGCTCGTTATCCCTGCGGGAGAATCCGTTCTTTCAGATCCGTTTGACTTCCATTTGGCTCCGATGTCCAGCGTGGCCGTAACAATTTATTTTGGTGAAACGTCGAGCGATGTAACAGGTCATCCGGGCTCTCGAACGACCTCCTATATCCAGTCCGGCAATGCCGTATCGGCGGTGGATTTGCCGGCCGCTGTGACCACGCAACACTGGTATATTTTGAACGGTATCGATGTGCAGACAGACCAACCTGCGGGAGCCATTGTTGCGTTGGGAGATTCTATTACCGATGGAAGAGGTTCCGGCACGGGTAAAAATGATCGCTGGCCGGACAACCTGGCGCGCCGCTTGCAGGCAGATAAAAGCACCGCGGACATCGCTGTGCTGAATGAAGGCATCGGCGGAAACTGTGTTTTGCGAGGTGGCTTGGGGCCAACCGCGTTATCGCGTTTCAATCGCGATGTGCTTTCCCAGTCCGGTGTGCGCTGGCTGATAGTTTTGGAAGGTGTCAACGACATTGGCGGAAGTCATGGTGGCTCTGTGGCAACGAATTTAATTTCGGCCTATGCCAAAATGATCCAGCAGGCTCATGCGCAACACATCCTTGTCTATGGCGCAACGATTCTGCCGTTTGGCGGGTCTTTTTATGATAGCCTCGGCCATGAAGCCGCGCGTGAGACGGTTAACCAGTGGATTCGAACCAGTGGAAATTTTGATGCCGTAATTGATTTCGACGCGGCCATGCGAAATCCGCAAAAAACTTCCCAATTATTGCCAACAGCAGACAGCGGCGATCATCTGCATCCAAACGAAACCGGTTATAAAATAATGGCTGAAGCGGTTGACTTGGGACTGTTTAAAAATTAACCCGAATCCTGACATGCAAAACAAAAATTCTTTCATCATCGTTTTTTTGACATTGGCAATCTGGTGCCATGTGCCACAAATCATGGCTCAATCCACTGCGACCAATCTGCCTGCGCCAATGAATTGGACTGCCGAACAAGACCACCAGAACATGATGGACCAATTAGGCATCAAAACTTTGCGTCCCGGCGCTGATGGCATGAATCCCAAGGCCCCAAACTACCAGAACACAGATGAAGCCAAGGCTAACCCCTATCCGGATTTGCCGGACCCGCTCACATTGAATAACGGTCAAAAGGTCACAACGCCGGAAATGTGGTGGCAGCAACGTCGTCCGGAAATAGTTGAGGATTTTGACCGCGAAGTTTATGGCCGGGTTCCGCAAAACGTGCCCAAAGTAACCTGGGAAGTGACCAGCGTCACCCATACGAACAACGGCGCGGTTCCGGTAATCACCAAACAACTCATTGGCCACGTTGATAATTCTTCTTACCCGCTCATTAGCGTTAACATCCAACTAAGCTTGACCACACCAGCCAATGCGCCGGGGCCGGTGCCGGTAATGATGGAATTTGGGTTCGGGAATTTCAGATTTGGAGGCATGGGCAGGGGAAATCGCCCGGGCACAAATACTTTTCGCGGTTTTACGGTATTGGGCGGCAACGCGACGAATTGGCGGCAATTGTGTTTGTCAAACGGCTGGGGCTATGCCGTGATTGTCCCGACCAGTTATCAGGCTGATGACGGCGCAGGATTGACCAAAGGCATTATTGGTTTATGCAACAAAGGCCAGCCGCGCAAACCGGATGATTGGGGCGCGTTGCGCGCCTGGGCATGGGGAGCCAGTCGCGCGCTGGATTATTTTGAAACCGACCCCGCAGTGGACGCCAAACAGGTCGGCATTGAAGGCCTCTCGCGCTATGGCAAAGCGACAATCGTGACGATGGCGTATGACCAGCGTTTTGCCATTGCCCTGGTGGGCTCCTCCGGCGAAGGCGGTGCAAAACTTTCCCGGCGCAATTGGGGTGAGCTGGTGGAAAATCTCACCGGCACTGGTGAATATCATTGGATGGCCGGCAATTTTCTCAAATATGGCGGGCCGCTCACACCGGGAGATTTGCCGGTAGACGCGCACGAATTAATTGACCTTTGCGCACCGCGTCCTGTCTTCATCAGTTATGGGGCTTCGTCCGGTCATCCGGGTGTGGAAGGAACCTGGGTTGACCAGCATGGCAGTTTCATGGCTGCAGTGGCTGCGGGGCCAGTTTATCAGCTCTTGGGAAAAAAAGATTTAGGCACCTCGGGCAATTATCTGACAGATCCAATGCCTCCGATCAATACTGCCCTGGTTGATGGCGACATTGCCTGGCGACAACATGACGGGGGACACACCGATGCCCCAAACTGGCCGGCGTTTATAAAATGGGCTGACCACTACATTCACAGTCCAATGCCGCCGATGTAGCCACTTAAGTCTTTGACAACCAATGATGTAGCCACTTTGAAAAATTTGTCGCCAGTTGTGTAGCCACTTTACTTATTGATTATCAACGATGTAGCCAGTGTAGCCACTTATATGCGAATACATCATTTCCATCTTCAATGGCAAACCTGCTTCATAAAATGAAAACAAAGTCTGCCCCACTCGTCGCGCCGGAACCTTGGCGAAGGCGGGTGGCGGTTTTGTTGTTCTTCGCAGCGTCTATTTTTGCGGCTAGCGCTTCATCTATTCCTCATCTCGAAAAAAAGGGAACGTCCACGCAACTGATAGTGAACGATAAGCCGTTTCTCATCCTTGGCGGCGAGCTGCATAACTCCAGTTCCTCCAGCCTTGATTACATAAAACCGATTTGGCCGGAGCTCAGGGAAATGAATCTTAACACCGTATTGACTCCCGTCTCATGGGAATTGATTGAGCCGGAAGAAGGGAAATTTGATTTTACCCTCGTTGATGGCTTGATTCGCGGCGCCCGTAACAATAATTTGCGCCTGATTTTTTTATGGTTTGGCAGTTGGA
>JASHZU010000432.1 GCA_030042375.1 Verrucomicrobiia bacterium | reverse complement strand
GGCTGCGGGCGATACGAATGGACGGCGCTGGACTGGAATGAACCGGCTTTGAAATTTTATCGGGGCCTGGGCGCGAAGGAGCGGAAGGAATGGGTGCTGATTCGGATGGAGCCGGAAGGGTTGAGGAAGTTGGGTAGTAAAGCAGGCTGATGGCTGGGGAGCGCAACCATCCTTCAAAAACCGCACCGTGTGCCTCCAAAGGCACAGTTCACAAACCCGAAAGTTGAGGTAGAATCGGTCACAACCTGAGTTTTTCTGCAAAGTTTTTTAAATATAATTGTATAGGTCCAGAAAGCGCCCTTATCGAAACGCTCAAAACATGAAACGGCTCATGAAAACAGCTATCGCCTATGCGGCCATTGGATTCACATGTCTATGTACAAGCAGCGCCCAAACATTGCCTGGCCCGGGCGCCACTTCGCCTGCCATTCCCTTTGACCAAATCGGCATTGTCGCCGGCAAACAATATTCCGGTGACGGCCTGGCCGTCAGGCCCACGGGACAGGGAGCGCAGCTTCAGTGTGTGTTTCAACGCCTGGAAGGAAATGTCACGCCCGGCGGTTTGTGGCTCACTTCGACGGCAGACGGCGCCAAAGGCGAGCCGTTCCGCGTAGTAGCGCGCGCGTTGGGGCGGAGTTACGCTGAACCCCTGGCATTGACGGGCCAAGTGAGTGTGAACAAACAGAGAGTGCAATTGATTCGACCCGGACTGACAGAGGAATACACGGCGGGGATTGATGGTATCCAACAGGATTTTGTGCTGGAGCAACGACCGGAAGGAGGTGATGGAGCCGTGCGGTTGGAACTGGAGTTGGATGGAGCCAAAGCCACGGCCACGGCGGATGGCGCAAGGCTGGTGCTGGCGGGCAGTGGAAGGGCATTGGTCTATGGGCGGTTGAAGGCACGGGACGCGAGCGGAAGACAATTGCAGGCGCGGTTGGAGGTGCTAGCGCCAAACCGGCTGGCCGTGGTACTGGATGATGCCGTCGCCACCTATCCGGTGCGAATAGACCCGACCTTCAGCGATGCCAATTGGATCAGCCTCCAGGGAATCCGGGGCGTGGACCAGGAACAAGGACCGATTTATACCGTGACCGTGGACAATGCCGGCAATCTTTATATCGGCGGGGCTTTCAGCATTGCAGGCAGTGTTGAGGCCAACAGCATCGCCGAATGGAATGGGACGAATTGGTCGGCGCTGGGGTCGGGGATGACGAACGTGGTCTATGCTCTGGTAGAATGGAACGGCGCGCTCTATGCCGGTGGTGCTTTCACCAGTGCCGGCGGCGTGGCCGCCGATTATATCGCGCAATGGAACGGAAGCCAGTGGTCGTCCGTGGGGCCGGGGATTTATGCACCTGATACAAACGTCCTGGTGCTGGCTCCATCCAGCGGCGGCCTGTATGCAGGAGACAGCGACGGCATTGAAGAATGGAACGGGAGCACCTGGGCGAATATCGGAGAGGCTGATGACGGCGATGTTTTTGCTTTAGCGGTTTCCGGCACGAATGTGTTCGCCGGGGGCAATTTCGACGGCATCAATGGCGTGGCGGAACATGATATTGCTGAATGGAACGGCAGTTCCTGGTTGGATTTATCGGGCGGCATGAAGGGGCAGGTCAATGCGCTGGAGATGCTGGGCACCAATTTAATCGCCGGGGGCGAATTTACCGAGGCCGGCGGTTTGTCGGCCACAAACATCGCCGAATGGAACGGCAGCACCTGGTCCGCGCTGGGAACGGGAATCAATGGCGAAGTGAATGCATTAGCGGTATCCGGCAATGTCCTGTTTGTGGGCGGAATTTTCACGGTGGCAGATGGGATAGCGGCCACGAACATCGCCCAATGGGACGGCACTTCCTGGTCAGGTTTAGGAACGGGGACGAGTGGATCGGGGGCGGGCGGAGGCATATATAGTTTGGCCATTGGGGGCAACAATTTATATGCCGGAGGCGGATTCACCAGCGCCGGAGGGGTGCCAGTCAGTAATGTTGCCCAATGGAACGGGAATTCATGGTCTGCGCTGGGTGATGGCATGAGTGGTACGGTTGAAGCCATTGCGATATCGGGAGGAAACTTATTCCTGGGAGGCAGTTTCACTTCGGCCGGCAATGTGGCTGCCAATAATGTCGTGGAATGGAATGGAACCGATTGGCTCGCATTGGGGCCTGGATTGAACGGAGCGGTGCTGGCACTGGCTACGTCGGGCACGAACTTGTTTGCTGGAGGCGGTTTCACGGCATCCGGGGATCAAGCGGTTACGAACATTGCCGAATGGAACGGCAATTCCTGGTCGGCCTTGGGATTGGGAGTGAGCGGCTTGGAGGTGAATGCATTGGTTATGTCCGGCGCCAACCTGTTCGCCGGAGGCAAATTTAATAGTGCGGGAGGAATCGCAGCGACCAATATCGCTGAATGGAACGGCAGCTCGTGGTCGGCCCTGGGGTTGGGCATTGAGGTGCCGCACCCAAATTACGTCATGGCGCTGGCCGCTATGGGCACAAATTTATTCGTGGGAGGAGAATTCCACAACGCGGGCGGTTTGGCGGCCACCAACATCGCTGAGTGGAATGGGAATTCGTGGTCGGCTGTGGGGCTGGGATTGAACGGTGCTGTCAATGCGCTGGCGGTCTGTGGCACGAACTTGTTTGCGGGAGGCAGTTTCACGGCGTCCGGGGATCAAGCGATCACGAACATTGCCGAGTGGAACGGCAATTCATGGTCCAAGTTGTCGGGCGGACTGAACGGCGAAGTCGATGCGCTGGCGATGCTGGGCACCAACCTGTTTGCAGGCGGCCAATTCACCAGTGCCGGGGGAATCGCGGCGGCCAATATCGCCGAATGGAACGGCAGCGCCTGGTCCGCCCTGGGATCGGGTTTGACCAGCCCTTATGGAGACACATCGGTTTCTGCCCTGGCAGCAGAGGGCAATGCACTGTTTGCGGGCGGCAGCTTTACCGTGGCGGGGACCAATGTGTCGGCTTTTGTGGCGGAGGGGGTATTGCCGCCGCGGCCTTGCATCCTCGTGGCGGACGGTAATTTTGGTTTTACAAGCAATAGCCGGCAATTTGGCTTTGATATTGGCGGCGGCACGGAGCAGACCCTTGTCGTGCAGGGCAGCACCAATCTCCTGGATTGGGTGCCATTGCAAACGAACATCCTCGGCAGCCAAATCGTTTGGCATTTTGATGATCCTTGCGCGGGTGATAATAGACAGCGGTTTTATCGGGCTGAGTTGTTACCATGACAAAGTATTTCTGTCGCGCGGTGCTGGATACGAATTATTATTAAATATGAACCGATGAAAACGATTCTTCAGGCAACCCTTTACGTCTTCCTGCTCATAGCCGGCGGCGCGCGGGCGCAAAATTTGTTTGTCTCGGCGGACCCTCCTGCGGAGATTCATGAATTCACGCCAAATGGAACTGGCAGTATCTATAGTTCCGGCTTTGACGACCCCAAAGGATTGGTTTTTAACAGCGCCGGCGACCTGTTTGCCGGGGATTACGGCAGCGGCAACGTTTATGAATTTACTCCGGGCGGAACGCAAAGCACCTTCGTCAATGTCGGGGGCATTCCAGTTGGCGCGGCTTTTGACAGCGCCGGCAATCTTTATGAATCGGATTATCATAGCGGCAATGTTTATGAATTTGCGCCCGATGGTTCCGAAAGCACATTCGCTTCCGGGTTGAAAGGTCCTGAAGCGTTGGCTTTTAGCAGCGCGGGGAATCTCTTTGTCGCCTGCCAGCAAAACGGCGCTGTCATTGAAATTATGCCCGGTGGCACGACCAGCACCTTTGCTTCCGGGTTGTCGTTTCCTGCTGGGCTGGCCTTCAATGGTGCGGGGGTTCTTTTTGTCTCGTGCCAAACGGGCGATGATATCATTGAAATCGCAACCAATGGAACGAAAACCACCTTCTTCTCCGGCCTGGACGATCCCAACGGGATCGCCTTTGATAGTGCGGGAAATCTTTTTGTGGCCGAAACAGAGGCGTCGGATGTCATCAAAATCACGCCGCTGGGAGCGCCCAGCCTTTTCGCTTCTGATTTTGGCATTGCCGAGCCGTCCACCCTGGCCTTCCAACCGATTCCCGTGTTGCAGGCCGCTGCCGCGAACGGCACGTTTCAACTGACGGTCACCATGCCTTCGCCCTATTACACGACCATCGTGCAGGCCTCCACGAACCTGTTGAACTGGTGCAGCGTTTGCACCAACACGCCGCCGTTTACGTTCACGGATTCTTCGGCGACGGCGTCACGTTTCTATCGTGCGGTGCTGGATACGAATTATTTTTAAATTATGAAAACCACGAAGATGCTTCATGGAATCGCCCTGGCTAATGAATGGGATTGAGTCACGGGATTTTCGGGTTCAGATTATACGCGCGTTTTGATGAGTGATGATTTTCGTATCCGGGAATTTCGGGATGGTGATTCAATCGCCGCAATTACAGTTTTGTTACATGCTGCGTATAGTTCTCTGGCTGCGAGCGGATTCCGTTACCTGGCATCTCACCAGGATGAAATTGTGACATTACGCCGCCTTCAGAGCGGTATTCCTTTCGTGGCTGAGAGCCAGGGCGATATCATCGGCACGGTGACACTTTACCGGCCTTCATCTTCTTCGGTGTGTGAATGGTATCGGCATCCGACAGTCTATCATTTCGGCCAGTTTGCCGTGCATCCTGACCTTCAGCGTCAGGGGATTGGCTCCAAACTTTACGAATACGTTGAAACGTTTGCCCGTTCGCTTGATGTTGACGACTTAGCGCTGGATACGGCAGAGGGTGTGCTTCATCTTCGGCGTTGGTATGAGCACCTTGGGTTCCGATTCATCCAGTTCATTTCCTGGGATGAGACGAATTATCGAAGCGTAATTCTATCGAAGTCACTCAAGAAAGCACCTGGCTTTACTCCCGAACCACCACCTGCCGTCTCGTAAATTTTGGATTGAGCCACAAGATTTGAGAGGGCAAATTGCTTTCGAGAACCATCATGCTTTATTGGCTCAAACGGAAAAACATCGGCGAACAACTCGTGGAATTGGTGGCAACCCATTGGCCATTAACAAGGATCGGTGTGGTTAGAACCGGGTTCCACGTAACTGGCGGCACAAGGTTGGTTGCCGACTGCAACGAATAGACGATGTTATTTGTTGGCCAACTGATAATTGCCTGATTCCCCGAAACAGTGACCGTTAATGGAGGAGGAAACGGCAGCGATATGCTAAAGACCGTTCCATCACCATTACTGCCCCCGTTGATGGCAGTGCCGTAAAGTATGTTGCCACATACAATGACGCCGGCATAGGGATTGTCTCCACCTGGACTCTCGCCGGGTTGGTCATCGGGATTAAAAACATAAAGTGTTACAAAATTTGAGCCATTTGTGTTGAGAGAAAAAACCGTGCCGTCATTGGATTCCGAATACGTTGTTCCATAGAGCGTATCACCACATAATGTTACTCCCGAGTACGGCCCAATGCTGCCACCGCCGCCGCCACCGCCGGTAAGGTTATACAAGACAGTAAAATTTGTTCCCGCAGTACTTATTGAGAATACAGTGCCTCCGCCGTATTTCCCTCCTACTTGCGTCGTCCCATAAAGGGTATTACCGGACAAAATCAAACCGCCATACGGACCAGCGCCATCGCTGTTGGTGGTAGGACTTAAGCTTCTTACACTGCTGAATGTGTGCAAAACGGTGAAATCGGAACCATCCGCATTTACGGAAAACACCGTGCCATAATTGGTGCCATAGCCTGAGGTGGTGCCATACAAAACATTACCTGAAACAGCCAAACTGCCATGGGGAATGCCTCCATCATTATTATCTGCCCCAAATGAATAAATCACATTAAAGTTTGTGCCGCTAGTGCTGACGGAAAATATGGTTCCTTCGTAATTGGTGCCACCCAGTGACGTGACTCCGTAAAGAGTATTGCTGGATAACGCCACCCCGGAGTAAAGAATGCCCCCATCACTGCTTGCACTGAAATTGTGCAAAACGGTATAACCTGAGCCATCGGTGTTCATGGAAAATACGGTGCCATCTGAATTCGTGCCGCCGCGTGAAGTCGTTCCGTAAAGAACATTTCCGCACAAGATTAAACCTCCATAGGGGACGGCGCCGTCCTGGCCGTTGAAAGCATGCAGGTAAACAAAATTCGATCCATTGACGTCCATGGCAAATATTCCGCCGCTGTCATTAGTGCATGCAACACCCACCGTTCCGTAAAGGGTGTTGCCGGACATAATCAAATTGCCATAAGGGTTGCAGCCGCCATTATTGCCCGTAAAAGCATGCAGGGTTGTGAATGTTTGGGCTGCGGCGCGATTTCCGCAAACCAAACCAAGCACGCAGATCAGCATGAAACTGATTGAAAAAAAGCGCTTTAATCGCATAAAGCCAGCTTGACTTAAAAAATTAATAAAGTCAAGTCATTTCGCCTTTATGGCCCAATAAAACAAGGTAAACGGAGCTTGAAAATATACCTCAAAAATTACTTCGCCTTTACCACGGTAATCTTCGACGGGTCGTCGACGCCCAGTTCGAGCAGGACGGCGTTGGTGTAGATTTCCAAATCAGGGGTAAAGCCGATGTCGCCCGTGGACTGGCGTTCGCGGTCGAGTTCGTTGATGGCCATGGTGTCTAGCGCCACGGGATCGCCGCTGAACCAAAGCTGGTCCAGTTCGGTGGAATAATGCAGCAGCACGCTGTCGCCACCCTCATATTGGCCCATCAAAGCGTCGGTGATGTTGAGCACGACGCGATCGCCCACGGCCGGGAGGGCGTTGATTTCCGCCACGGCCACAGCCAGATGGTCGGGGTCACTTTCAAAACGGAAGGTGTTATCCACGCTGCCGAAGGCGAGGCTGTAGAGATGCCCGCAAACGCCCGCAGCCGGATTATTCAAGAGCGGGGCGATGCTGATGATTTTGGTGACCTGGCGGCTCAGGATTTTGGTGACGAAGGATTTTTTGCCGATGTCCGGGCCTTTTCTTCCAAATTCCAAATCGCCATAAACGAGCTGGCCAACGACGGCGCTATCCGGCAGGTAAAAATTGGTGGGGTCATAGCCGACGTCCATGGCGCCTTCAGCCCGCACGCCCAAAGCACGCGCGAGGTCGAAATATCCGGCGGTACGCAAATCATCGGCAGTTTTGTCCCAAATAATGATATGGTGGCGCGATATTCCGGCATCGAGCAATCCGCGAATGACGGCGGAAACCACGGCGGGACGCGTGCCACTAATTTGGCCGGCGGCGGAAAAAACCTTGATTCCGATGATGTCTTGTTTTGAAACGAGGCTGAGCCAGGCGGCGGAGACGGTGGGCTTGCCAGTGAAATTGGTGATGCCGCGATTCACCATGGCCTGGACGACATCGGGGTTGGCTTGGAAATTGGAGACGGCGTTGGTATCCTGGACGACGACGACGCGGGCGGTGCCATCGGGAGAGAGAGTAAAGGCGCCGGCCTGCCCGGGCCAGGCCGCCAGGCAGAGCAAAAAAAGGCGAATTGGATCAGCGCGTTTCTTGACACTTCAGAACCAGAATGTTACCACCAGCATAAATGTTGACCACCAAAAATGAGCGCGCAGGAGAAAAACGGGGCGACATTTTATTTTCCGCCCGTTTTTTGGTTCTTTTGGCGCTGGCGGC
>JASHZU010000431.1 GCA_030042375.1 Verrucomicrobiia bacterium | reverse complement strand
CGTCGTGACGAATATCCTGGTTTCCTCCACCTTGCCTCTGAACGTGTTCTTTAACCAGACCACTGCACCGACCGGAGTCACTCCGCCCGATACCTTCATGTTCTCGGGCACAAGCGGAAGCGAGGCCCTGACAACCACCAGCGTCCCGACCAATTTCATCCCCGGCCAGACCTATTATATTGGCCTCCAAAACCCCGGCACCAGTGCTGCCTCGGCAGTCTTCCAGGTGGATTACAACATCGTCGGCCTGACCAACGACGTTCCATTTAATGACACGCTCACGAATGTGAACGGCTCGGTGCGCTACTACAGCTTTGTCGTCTCGACCAACAATCCTTACGAGGCCACCTTCCAAATCCTCCATCCCAGCGGTAATGTATACCTTGTGGCGAGCGAAGGCGGTCCGTTGCCCACGTTGACCAGTTCAGACTATGGCAGCTTTAACAGCGGCCGGGCCAACCAAAATATCTATGTCCTGACCAATTCCACTCCCGTTCCCCTCACGCCGGGAACCTGGTATCTCGGCGTCTTTAATAACGATACCAACGCGGTAAATTACAGCATCGAGGCGCAGGAGCTGGACATGAATCCGGCCAACGTCACCAGCACCAACGTCACCTACATCCCGCTCACCAACGGCGTGCCGCTGGATTACACCGCCGGGCCGGGCGCGGCCTTGACGAACTTCTTCACCTTCGTCGTCACGAATACAGTTACAGCCACGAACACCAACTACGTCGGCTCCATCCATTTCCAATTGTATAACCTCACCGGCAATGGCGATTTGACCGTGGAAACCAACGCCCCGCCGTTCGCCCCGCCGTTCTTCCAGTCCAGCCAGCAGCCGGGCACGCTCCCTGAATTTATCCAGGTTCAGACCAATAGTGCCCTGACCAATCTCGCCGCCACCTGGTATTTGGGCGTGCCCAACCAGACGACGAACATGATTCATTTCACCATCCTCGCCGTCATTGATACCAATAACGTCTTCCCCGCCTTCCCCGGTGCCGAAGGCGCGGGCGCGGGTGCCGTCGGCGCGAGCTTCCGAAACGGATACACCAACAACACCGTCTATCACGTCGTCAACCTCAACGATTCCGGCCTCGGCAGCCTGCGCGACGCCGTCAGCTCCACCAATCGCACCGTTGTCTTTGATATCTCCGGCGTCATCTATTTGCAGTCGCCGCTGACCATCACCAATTCCTATCTTTCCATTGAAGGCCAGACCGCGCCGCCCGGCGGCATCACGGTCGCCGGCGGCCCGGTCACGGTCCAGAACGCGCATGACATCATCATGCGTGACCTCCGCCTGCGGTCGAGTTATGCGACGCTAACGCAGAATTTGTTCGCGGCGAATTATGCCCCCGGCGACGTGTATGAAATTAAGCCAGACGGAACTTCAAGCCCGTTTGCCACCGGGTTGAGTTATCCGGACACACTGGCGTTTAATAGCGCTGGGGATCTGTTTGTGGGGAGTTCGGATAATAATGCCGGTGAAACAGGCTACATCACCGAAATTACGCCAGGCGGAGCGCAAAGCACAGTTGCTACCGACGTTGATCCCCAAGGATTGGCTTTTGACAGTGCGGGCAATCTATATGACGCGGATTATCGCAGCGGTGATATCATCGAATTCACGAATAACAATGGAACAATAAGTTCAAATCCGACAATTTTTGCCACCGGGTTCTCCGGTCCCATTGCACTGGCGTTTAACAGTGCGGGCGACCTGTTTGTATGTGGCGGATTCTCTGGCACCGGCTATATCACCGAAATCACGCCAGGGGGAGTGCAAAGCTCCTTTGCCACGGGGCTGAATTATCCTTCAGGGCTGGCGTTTAACAGTGCGGGCGACCTGTTTGAATCGGACAACGGCAGCGGTAATATCTACGAATTCACGCCCGCCGGCGTAAGAAGTACCTTCGTCGCCGGTATGACTTATGCCCCTAATAGACTGGCGTTTAACAACGCGGGCGATCTGCTTGTGTCAGGCACAGTCAGCGGTGGGGAATTCACCATCACCGAAATTACGCCGGGTGGAGTGCAAAGTACCTACGCTTCAGTGTTCTCAGGCACAGCCGCCGGAATTGCATTCAGCGCGCCGGAGGCAAGCGGAACGCTGTCGGGCGGCGGCGCTTATTCATTGCAACTCAATACCGCCTCCAACATCATCGGCGATCACCTGTCGATCACGTGGAATTCGAACGTTGATTTGGCGGTTCTCAGTTCCACCAACGTTACTGTCCAATGGTCCATCATTTCCGACACCCTTGCGGTCACAAACCAACCGCCGCCGGACGGCGCTCTCGTGCGCGATGGCGGTGGCTCCGTCAGCCTCCATCATAATCTGTTTGCCGACAATTATTCCGGCAGCCCGCATCTCGGCGACAATGTCGCGCTCGATTTCGTTAATAACGTCATTTACAACTGGGTCACCAACGCCGGGTACGCCACGAACGACAGCGCCAACAACCCCAATGGCTACACGAACTATCTGAATTACGTCTGCAATTATGCCATTGCCGGCGCCGATACGGTCACGACCAACATCGCCTTCTGGAGCATGGATACCAATACCTGGATCTTCCAGACCAATAATCTCATCGATAGCGACAAAAACGGCGTCCTCAACGGTGCAAATACCGGGTTAAACATGTTCACCAATTGGCCCACCTACACCAGCCAGATTACGACCACCAATCAATTCCCGCTGCCGCCGGTGACCGTTGACGAAGCCTTCTTGGCTTATGAGAAAGTCCTGGACTTTGCCGGTGTGGACATGTTCAAGCGCGATTCGATCGACACAAACATTGTTGAAAACGTCCGCCAGCAAATCGGCAGCATCATCGGCGCGCCGGGAATTTTGCCGACGAACACTTCCACGCTGATCTATCTCGATTCGGCCGATGACGGCATCCCCGATTTCTGGAAAATTACCTTTGGCCAGTCCATCACCAACGCGCAAAATAATAGCGTCATTGATAACTCCGGTTATTCTGAGCTGGAGGAATTTGACAACTGGCTCGGCGGTCCGCACGCGCTGACCTATACGAACACGCCCGTCGGCGTGAATTTGCAGAAACTGTTCGGCAAGACCGGCAACTTGAGTTTCTTCGTGACGAACGCCATTCATGGCCTGGTCTATATTACCAACGTCCTCGGCTCATACACCAACACCGGCACCTATAGCAACAGCATCGCCATCTTTACGCCCACCAATGGCGCCGCCGGCGGCACCAATTATTCCGGTTACGCGTCCTTTGATGTCTATGTCACCAATAATGACACCGTTGCCTACTTCGGTCCTGTCACCGTGGACGTCTTTGTCAGCGCCGTTCCTCCGTCATACTCTGAAATGGCCGGGCCTCTGGACAACGACACGCCGGTCACCAATACCGTCTGTGCGAACACCATCCAATGGTACACGGTGAGTGTTCCCACCAACGCGCTCGCGGCCACCAATACCCTGCTCTTCGCCAACGCGCCCCTGAACCTCTGGTACAGCACCAACGTCCCGCCTTCGACCATCAATTCCAACGACTTTGAATTATTGACCGCCTCAACTGGCGGCTCTGCTATCGTCACTATCAACGGCGCGCCGCTCCCACCGCGCCTGGTGCCCGGTGGCACCTATTACCTCGGCGTCCAAAACACGAACAACTTCTGTACCAATTACGCCGTGGAGGTCAGCTTTGAAACACCCGTGCCGCCGGTGCCTATCCCGCTCCCTGGCGACACGCTCGTGACCAATACCGTTCCGGGCAATAGCTCCATCTATTATGCCGTCCTTGTACCGCCGAATGCCATTGCCGCCACCAATATCCTGGATTCTCTCACCCTTGGCCCGCTGAGCCTGTGGTTTAACCAGACCAACGATCCCACGGAGGCCCTCCCGCCGACTCCGCCGGATTACGTATTAATCAACAATCTCGTCAGCGGCAGCGACACGTTGTTTACGAATCTCCTGACGACTCCGCCTCTGTTGCCCGGCCAGATTTATTACCTCGCCGTGCAAAACAATGCCGCGTCTCAACAAACGTTCACCATCGAAGTGAATTTCGAGCTGAGTTACACGCCGCCCTTCCTG
The DNA here is from genome assembly GCA_030042375.1 of Verrucomicrobiia bacterium. The sequence goes on along the minus strand of JASHZU010000431.1, from coordinate 1,280 downwards.
CCGGATATTACCAATGTCTTTGCTGATGCCGGCAGCACCTTGGTTATTACCAATACCGCCACGGACACCAACGCCGGCACATTGTATTATTCGCTCACGACCGCGCCGCCGGTCGGTGCGACAATTAATAGTGGCAACGGCATTATTACCTGGAATGTTCCAACGAACGAGCCGAGTACGAACATCCTGTTCACCACCATCGTCACCAATTCGTTCACTGATTTGAGCGCCACGAACCAGTTCCTCGTTACCGTGATACCGGAGCTGCCCGGTGGCCTGCCGGTAACCAATACCGTTCCGGCCAACAGCGTCAACTGGCTGACCGTCTACGTGCCCACGAATGCCGTTTGGGCCACCAACATTCTGCTGTACGCCACCAATCTGCCGGTCAATATCCTTTATACGACTAACTTCCCGCCCACGACCAATGGCGCCTACACCTTGATGTTCGATGAAACCAACGGGACCAGTATCCTGGGTACCAATACGGCGCCCACCAACATCGTCCAGGGTGGCGTTTATTATCTTGGCGTGCAAAACACCAACGCCGTTCCTGTCAATTACGCCGTCGAAGTGAATTTCGATCTGGTTTACCTGTTTGGCTCTCCCTACTCGGCCACGTTGCCTGCCACGCTTGTCAGGGGCAATAGCGCGCAATTGAACGGCCTCGCTACGCCTAATGCTTCCCCGGCCGCCGCATGGTTCGAATGGGGCGGCACCAACTACGGCGTCTCGACGCCGCTTCAGTCCATCAACGGCGGAAACAGCCTTATCTATTTGAAGGCCACGCTCCCCTCATTGAGCCCCAACCAGGTTTATCACTACCGCCTGGATGTCAGCAACGCGCTTGGCGTCGTTTATGGCGGAGATCAATTGTTCGGTCTGGGAGGTGTGGCCGCTTGGGGCGACAATTCTTCCGGCATGACCAACGTGCCCGTTGGCCTGACCAATTGCTCTGCTATTGCCGCAGAAATGTTGGATGGACTGGCGCTCAATAAGAACGGCACTGTCACCGCCTGGGGCGACGATACTTACGGCCAGGCGGATGTCCCGCCCGGTTTAAATAACGTCGTGGCCATTGCCGCGGGAGATGAATATTTTGCGCTGGCGTTGCAAAACAACGGCGTCATCTCCGGCTGGGGCGACAATTCCAGCGGCCAGCTCGATCTTCCTCCCGGACTAACCAATGTCGTGGCACTGGCTGCCGGGGCTGTCCACGCCCTCGCTTTGGAAACCAACGGCACGGTCGTTGCCTGGGGCGCGAATGGTTATGGCCAGAC
>JASHZU010000430.1 GCA_030042375.1 Verrucomicrobiia bacterium | reverse complement strand
ATCATTCTTCCAGGTGCCGAAAGCCGTGAATGACCGGTCAAATTGGGCGGCGAAATAGACCACATACTCGCTGCCTTGGATTCCACAAAAACTGCCACTCTTTGCCCAGCCGGAAATCATCTGGTTAGTCGGATCAATAAAAATGCAGCCGTCCTTTAAACCGACACTGTCGGCATTGGGATCTAAAACGACGTTGGCGTTCGCCGTTTTCGGAAAATCGATATGCGCAATCCCTGCCCGCTTCGTCACCGTATTTTCAAATTGAATGTTCCAGGTCGAGAGATTGACCGCATAATATCCCGGCACGGCCATTTCATTGGTGTGGGAAAAAACCGAAGCATAAGCGTGGCGATGGGCCGCCGGCGAGGTGTTCAAATCACCCGTGCATGGTATAAAAGGCAATTCACAGGTGACACTGCAACCGGCGCCACTCAAATGAATCAGCCCGAAACCATCTATTTTATCGTTGCTATAATTATACCCGCCGGGACTCCACCCGGCATCCGTCGTTTGCGGGCTCCAGGAAATCATGCCGAAAGGCACCTGCGGTCCGGGATAAGTATTTCCCGAACCCAGAGCAGTGCCAATGAAAGGATTGACGTATTGGACTTCATCAGCACCAAAAACGCCATAACATCCGGCGATAATGGCAAAGAGAAGACATACAAATTTTTTTATCATGGCAAAAACCCGGACAAATCCCGAAATTATGAACTAAGTTCTACGACGCATCCCTCCAGCCCGTTGGAACACGAAGGGAGGATGCCGTCATGCATTAATTCTGCGCCGGTGAAAGTTTTGCCTTCCTGTTCCATCGCCGCCCGGCCCGGCATCGGGTTCAATTCGTGAATCGTGTATTGGCGGTCAGGATCCAGCCCCTGCGGATGAACGGCGGCATTCGGGCCGTCCTGCAATTGGAAGACAAACACCACTGCACGCGCGCGATCTTTTGAGACAAAATCCAGCGCGCCACGATAGTTGTTATGAGGATCTTCAAGCCGGTACAAATCTCCGAGGGCCGTAATATCGCGGATTTGCTTGTAGGCGGCGATCGCCCCGGCGCAAATCGCTTTGTCCTGCGCAGACAATTTTGTCAGGTCAAGGTCCATGCCAAAACGCGCGCTCATCGCCACACAACAGGCAAAGTGCATCGGACGATTGCCCCAGTGGGTCACGTGGCTGGCAATGGCCATGGGGGGGAAAAAATAAGAGTAATCCCATTGCATCGGCACGCGCGCCACCGGGTCGGTATCATCGCTGGGCCAAAATTCCTGGAAATATTTCAAGGCGCCATAATCGGCGCGCCCGCCCCCACCGGAACAGAGCATCAGCTCGGTATCAGGAAATGTCTTGGCGGTCTTGTCCATAAGGGCGTAGAGCGCTTCGACATAATCAATGTCCAAATCCGATTGCCGGTCCTCCGGCAAATACGATGAACCCGGCTGCGTCAGGTAACGGTTACAATCCCATTTTGCGTAGGTAATGTTCGGAACAATGAGAATACTCCTGATAGCATTCCACTCAAATTCCTGCACTTCCGGCCGGGTCAGGTCGAGGACCATCTGGTTGCGTTGCAGTTCAAAATCCCGTTTGGGCTGGGAGATAACCCAGTCAGGGTGCTGATGGAATAGCTCGCTGTTGGGGTTGACCATTTCCGGCTCCATCCAAATGCCAAAGCGCAATCCCTGTTGAACCGCCGCGGCTGCCAGCGGCGCCAGGCCATCCGGAAGCCGCGAACGGTTTGGCTGCCAGTCACCCAATCCCGCATGGTCGTTGACACGCGGATATTTATTTCCAAACCAGCCGTCGTCCAAAAGGAACAGCTCTACGCCTAAATCTTTCGCCGGCCGAAAAAGGCTCACAATGCGATTGAAATCAAAATCGAATCCGGTCGCTTCCCAATTGTTCAGCAAGACATCCCGGGTTTTGTGGCCATCACGCACCCCGAAATCGCGGGCCCAATCATGAAATTTACGGCTCATATCGCCGAGGCCCTGATCACTCCAGACCCAGATCATCGTTGGCGTGGTAAAAGTTTCGTTGGGTTTGAGATGATAGGCCGTGGCGAATGGATTAATGCCGCACAACGCGCGCACCTGCTCCACGTTGTCGTCAAAGGCGCATTGGAAGCTGCCCGACCAGGCGAGCGAGCCGGCCAGGACTTCACCATTGGTCTCGGTGGCCTGTCCGTTCAAAGACAAAATAAAAGAGGGATTCTCATATTGGTCCGCACGGACACCGAGTTTGGAATCAAGAATCTTGATGCCGGGCGTTATCTGGTCAGTGATGGGATACATCATTTCCTTGGCCCAATCGCCAAAGAAATGGGTGAGATAAACATTGGTCGCCAGCAGCAATGAAGAGGAAGCCATTTGTTGCAACGTGATGACACCTTTTTCCTGATGACAAATTTCCGTCCATTCCTCCACAACATCCTCATCGTTATGAGTGCGGAAACAGAGTGTGACTTCAAACGGATAAGCCGGGTCATGCAAATGAATGCGGGTCAATTTAATGTCCGGCGATTCGTTGCTTTGGGTTACATCGTCGTAAAGAAGCGCGGTCGATGTATTGCCGTCGGCATGGATTACTTCCAGCGCCGGGTCCCATACATAACCGTCTCCGGCCTGGGGATAAAACTCCTGGTCACGCAACAGCTTCATGGCCTGGTCCGAACCAACGGGATATTGATAAAGCCGGCCGTCATCACCCACCTGGAAATTCACGGCAAAGGTTTTTGTTTTTAAACCGAACCTATCATAAGGCGGCAAAGCCACTGGTGCAGCAGCGCCATCATCCATGATTATTTTTGCATCCGCCCAATCGGCGTGATCATTGCTTTCACCGTCCCCGCCATCGGTCACCCGCAAGGTCAGGATGTTAACGCCTTTGAGACTTACATTCACTGGCACGGCAGAATCGCCGCCCCTAAGAACGCCGCTGCGCCATAAAATTTTGCCGTCCCCCATGACAATAAATTCAACGCTGCCCTGGCCGCCGGCACTGTCATCCACACCCACTTGCGCAGTAAAACGTTTCGCTTGTCCGTCCAGATTCACACGGAATTTGCTTGTTGCATGGCTTCCGACCCCATAATCAAATTTTTGGCCATGAATGCTGAGAGGACCGCCAGTAATTTCCCGGTTGGCTTTAGCGACACTCCAACCTGTTGTCATCTGGCTAAGATCGAGCGATGACAGCCAAACACTTTCGGCATATGCGGAATGAATAAAACAGAATAGAGTTAGGACCAAATAAGGTATGAGTCGTTTAAGCATGTTATTCCCGTATATCATTAAAATCGCCCGTTAGCCCCCACCCTCATAAGTAGCTGCCAATTGACCGAGCCATGGCCGGGAATTGCGCCGCAGCGTTTGCGATCGGCGGCAGTAGCCAGGCAGTCGTGATCCGCATTCGTAGGCTCAATTGCAAAATGATGATAACCATGCCAGCCGCCGCGGGTAATCCACAAGCCCAGGGAATTGTTTTGCAGTGAATCCCAAACAAATTCCAGGCGGTCTCCAGTAACTTCGTTTTTGATGGCCGCCCAGGCCTCCGTAACCGGGTGTGCGAACGCCTTGGCGCAATTGCTCGAAGGAATAGCCGAGGAAACCGCATCCACCCACCCATCGCCATTCAACAACTTGCGGGTTGAGCGGGGCAACTCCAGCTTGTCTTCCGCCGTTAATCGCAAAAGCGGGTGAACCGCCCACACGAAGTTTTCTTCAGTGCTTCCCAGGTTGGACAATTTGTAATCAATCCGGATTTCGTGTCCCTGCAAAAGGATGGTCCTTTCGAAAATTAAGGGCAGCGATTTTAATTTAATGGTCGTTTTCAGGACTCCCAGTTGCCATGCGTCATAGTCCACTTCCCAGGAACGATTCCATACTTCGCCATGGTCCGGCATCTCGCGCCCCCGCCAGGTGCAGGGCAAAATCGTCGGCAGGCATTCATCCATTCCCACGAGAGGACTGTCTGAAAACGCATCGCGGGGCCGGTTGATAAACAATTGCAAATTATCGCGGGGATGCCATAGCCATTCACGCTGTGTGCGCAGGTCTTTCAATGAAATAATTTTCGCTCCCAATTCCGGGACGACGGCCAGTGCCACTCCCTCGTTCTGAAGCGTGTGAACGGCAAAGCCCTGGAGTTGCGTAACGGTAAAAGATTTAGAGAAGGCCTTCATATTACAATTGCCTCCTTCAAAAGATCCGCCGCTGGCGCGTGATTGGGGTCCCGCTCCAGGACACGGTGCAGCAACGCTTCAGCTTTCGCCATTTTACCCAATCCTAAAAATGCCTGGGCTTCCAGAAATAGAGCGGTTGTCTCCTGGCGAAATTGCAAATCATCATCAAATAAAAGCATGGTGGGCAGCGATGTGGCGAAGTAATCAATTTTTGCCGGGGCGTTGCGGAGAGCTTTTGCGAAATCAAGCAGGTCCTTGAACAATTTCCCGGCTTTGGCGCGCTCGCCCAGTTTCTCCAACGATAAAGCAGAGTAATAAGTCATCTCGCTGAACGCGCGCACACGCATTTCCTGGAAATCCCCTTTGAAGGCCGCAGCTGTCTGCCAATGCTCTCTGGCGGATTTATCATCATCCAGCCCGGCGAATGCACAGCCGAGCCGGAAATGAATATCGCTTTGGTTCGCCAACAAATGCTTGGCTTCTCCCAAATTGTCCGGAGACGCAAGCGCAGATTCAAAATGCCCTTCAGCAACGGCAAAATTCCCCCTTGCCATCGCTGCGTTCCCCAGGGCACTTTGCGTGCGCGCGTGCTGTTCCAGAGTCCTCCCCTCTCCCCCCTCCCATGGCTGAAATTTTCGTCCGGCAAGTAGTCGCGCGGCTTTTTCGTGTTGGCCCGTTTGATTATAGAGCGCACAGATTTCGACGCTCAAGTCGTCGCGTTGCGAGACGAGTTTCAAATGTTTCTCCAGTTCGCGCAGACGTTTCTGCGGCTTATCGCCCAAGCGCTTCCAAAGCTGGTCGCGTTCATAAAGCAACCGGGCATCATCCGGATTCGCCTTAAATGCCTTTTCATAAGCAGCCCGCGCCTTGACAGGATTTTTTAAAACATTGAAGAAGCCAATGCCAAGGTTACGCCAGGCGATCGAAAAGCTCGAATCCAGCTTCACCGATTTTTCCCAAAAACGAATTGCCTCCTCATGCCGGCGACGGTCATACAACAAATTGCCAAGATAGTATGCGGCCCGGGCATCGCTTGGGTTGGCAGCCATAGCCGCCTCTAAAATAGCGATCTCCTCAAGACGAGACGGGAAACAATAATCCGGCAACGAAGCCGCCGCCTGTTTAAAATAGTGCAACGCAGTTTTTTTGTTGCCGATGTTTTCGTACAGCCATCCCAGCGTGTAATCCACGAGCGGCTGCGCTCCCCAGCTTTGGTCCGGCAACACGCCTGCGACGGCGGCCAGGTTATTTAAAACAGCAATCGCTTTGTCAAAAAAACCGGCCCGCGCGAAATCATGCGCCAGGTCCAGCCGCGTCTGTAAATCGGCGGTGACTTCTTTCCCCTGGAGATGTTTGGCCCACCAGTCCAGGGAATCCAGCTTCACTGTTTCACGCAAAAGCTCATCCGCTTCATCCAGTCGGTTTAATTGCCTTAAAACGATCGTCTTTAAATTCCGCGCGCGGAGATTGCCCGTATTAAATTGCAAAGAGTGATTCAAATGGCCCAACGCCAGTTCCCAATTTTTCCGCGTACAATCTATTTCCGCCAAAGCATGAAACCCTGCCGCTGACCAGGACTGGTTCCACACCGCCTTGTAGAACGCATCATAGGCCTCGTGGTTGCGCCCTAAATAGCGCAGGCACAAGCCCAGATTATAAAACGCTTCCCCGTCATAGGGATTGGAATTTCTGCGCGTGAGCCGGCTGATGGCATTTCGAAAATATTTTTCAGCAATAGTAAATTCACCCCGTCGGAGATGCCATAAGCCCATCGCATTGTTGCATCGCGAATCCATTGGGTCCCGGCGCAATGCTTCGAGCCAATAGATCGCTGGAGAACGTGTCGCATGACGATACTGCTCCAGATGCAGGCCGGTAATGAACAATTCGTCATTGTGGCTGATTTCCTCCGGAGGAGGAGGCTCGGTAGCCGGCGGTGGCACTGCGCCTTTCACAAGTTCTTCCGGCTGGTATGAAATTAATGAACTACCATCGGACGTCCGAACCGTCAGCAGCAAATCTTTTTCCGCAACGTTTTTAGGCAGTGTGATTTTCTCAGCGAGCGGAGACACCGGGGACAAATCCCTGGTCCAATGCGCGAGCATTTTTCCTTTTACGGAAAGCGCGATGCGTGACTGGGAATAGCTGCCGGTTACGGCAATTCCAATCAACAGTTCCCGCCCGGAAAGTTCCAAACGAACAGCTGCATTGAGGTTGGCCTCATGTGCGGGGCCTATCTTTTGGATGGGGTACCAGTACTGGCTCCACGTTTTCGTTTCGCCCGGCTGGAGGAAACTGAAGTCAGGCTGGTTGTCGGTATAAACGCCAGCCATGATTTCGATATAGGGCGGAAATTCGCCATCCGCCCGGGCATCTGTCAGGTTCCGGTCCCAGGCGTAACCAAAATTATGATTGCCCCACGTCCATTGTTTCTTGCCGGGTGAGATGTGATGATTGGCAATGTGAACAATCCCGGCCCCGGCCGCATAATCGTAACCGCCAAAGAAATCCTTTTTGCTCCCCAGGCACATATAGGATGTCGGCACCGGGATATTTGCATAAAACGACAAATCGTTCGGCGCATAATCCGGAACGCCTGCGCTCCGCGCTTTTGTTTTGGCGGAACGGCAATGAGGGGGAACAAATTGTGACGGAATTTCTTGTTCTGGAATTCCGTTTCTGCCGCGCTCGCCGTAGTTCACCCCATAATAGAAGCCCTGCGCGTGCGGGAATTCGCTCATCGAGCGCCGGGCATGGTCGGCCACATAGTAAACATCCGGCGGGAAAAAGCTCTGATAAGCCTCATGGACGCGCGTTGCCACATTGGCCCACCATAAAAAAGTCTGAACCAAGGGCGTCCGGTTATAGGCCCGGACTTTAAGTTCCAAAAAGCTTTTGCCCGGATGCAAACAAACGCCGTGCATTCCTTTCATGCGACACATCGGATCATGGTCGCTGCACCAAATGGTTTTTGAGCCGTCGGGGTGTTCTTCAATTTCAAAATTGACGGGCAGGAATGTCGCCGGGCGATGATGCTGCGGCCAGTTAAACTCGATACCGCCGGAAATCCAGGGACCGGCAAGACCGACCAGGGCAGGCTTGATGACCGGCTGGTTATAAATCAGATCATAGCCGTTCGTTTTGTCCTGGAACACATGAATGCGGCCGCCGATTTCCGGCAAAACCATTGCGCGCACGAATTCATTTTCTATCCAAATGGCCTTCCACTTTCGCTCGATCGGTTTTTCAGCAATGCGATCGATAAACGGCAAAGGATAGACTTTGCCACTGCTTCCCTGATAGACCCGCTTTTCGAGAAACATCGG